>CAZWLV010000132.1:0-4348 GCA_964634715.1 uncultured Lachnoclostridium sp.
AAATGTCGTCGGGCTTATTATATCAGAAATCTGTAAAAAAACAACATCAGAAATGGTAAAGAGTTATGATTCTTCCATTGTTTCGGAATACCAGTTTATGGTACACTAGAAAAAAGGTGCGAATGTTCCAAAATCAGAAAACAAATGATCTGCAAGTTCTGTTTTTTGCCGGAACGATGCACTGAAGAGATAATAAAAGGGGGTTTTATGATGAATAAGTTTAAAAAATTATTATCCATCATGCTCTGTTCTTCTATGGTATTTTCCAATATGGGAACCGTTTGGGCGGCAGAAACCACAGAAGCACAGGAGTACAGCATTTACCCGGTCGTGCGTGACATCGATTACGATGGAACAGAATTTACGATGGACAAGCAGGTAAATGTAGTTTATGAAACAGGGATCGATCAGGCAACAAAGTCTTATCTCGAAGAAGTTTTAGCCGATCATGGAGTAACAGCAAATGTTGTTTCTGAAAAAGCAGAAGGAAAATGGAATATTCTTCTGGGTGTTGATGGTTCAGAAGAAGCGGCAGATCTTTATGAAGATACATTGACCGTGGAAACAGAAGATCTTTATGATCAGTTTGACGGATATCTTCTGGAAGCAAAAGAGAAACAGATCACGATCGTAGGCGGTGACAGTGATGCGGTATTCCGTGGGATCGCTACATTTAAGATGATGTTATCTTCCTTTGATGACCTGAAACTTTTAGGAGCACAGATTGAAGATTATGCCGGAATTGAATACCGTGGATTTATCGAAGGTTTTTACGGCGGCTGGGACTATGAAACAAGAAAAAGTCTGATGAATTTCGCAAGAGACGTGAAGATGAACATGTATGTCTATGCATCAAAAACAGACATTTATCATACGACACAGTGGAATGCATTATATCCGGACAGCCAGATCAAAGAGATCGAAAATCTTGTAAAGATCGGTCAGGAAACAAAATGCTATTATGTATGGAGTGTTCATCTTGGAAGCTTCTTTACAGGAATTTCCATTGCAGGAAATCCGGATACGTATGAAGCACGTTATGAACAGTTAGTAGCAAAACTGACACAGTTATACAACGCAGGTGTCAGAAAATTTGATATCCTGAACGATGACTTTGGCGGCGGTTCTCATGCAGATGTTGTAACACTGTTAAACCGTCTGACAAAAGAATTTATCGAACCAAAAGGCTGTGATCCGATCACCTATTGTCCGCAGGGATATAACAAATCATGGTCAGGTTCCGGAGCAGAACTGGCAGCTTTGAAAAATTTAGATGATTCGATCATCTTATACTGGACAGGAGATGACGTAAACTCACCGATCACGCAGGAAACGGTCAATTATGTCAGCGAACGAACCGGACAGCCAATCTGTTTCTGGTTAAACTATCCGGTAAATGAACATGCAAAATCCGGTATTTTCCTTGGAAATATCACACATTATGCAAGAGATGGCGTTACAGGACTCCGTGCAGCAGTTTCTAACCCATCACGTTTTGGACAGAGTAATAAAGCAGCGTTGTTCCAGCTTGCGGCTCTGTTCTGGAATAACAGCAATTACAGTGAGCATGCAGAAGACGTATGGCTTGGTGCTTATGATTATCTTCAGCCGGAAGTAAAAGAAGAATATCTGACCATTGCACGAAATGTGGCAAACTGCCCGAATTCTTCCCGTGTAACGGCAGGATTCCCGGAATCAGAGTATATCAAAGAAAATCTGGAAGCAGTTCTTGAAAAAGTAAGCAACGGGGAATCTGTAAAAGATCTCGAAGATGTAGCTGTTTTAGAGAAAGAATTTGATACGATCTTAAATGCGGTAGAAGTATTTAAAGAAGATTGTACGAATACAGCACTGGTAAGTGAATTAACTCCGTGGCTGAATTCTTTAACCGATGTGACAACTGCATGTAAATATGCATTAGAATGTGTGATCGCACTGGAAGAAGACGATGTTGCAGATGCATGGAGCAGTTTTGCAGCAGCAAGTAAGGCATTCCAGAGCTGGGACAGCTATCCGACTTATGAAGGTGATACAAACATTGCACTGGCAGGAAGTAAGAGATTACAGCCATTTGCCATGAAACTGATCAATTATTCAGAAAATGTTTTAAAACCATTGCTGGATTCTAATTATACAGATTTCACACCAACACTTTATGCAAAACTTGGCGGAACCGTAAAGAGTCACGACAGTGCAGCAGAAAAGATTTTTGATGGTGATACAAGCACCAGTGCACAGTGGAATGTTGTGCAGCAGAAAGATGATTATTATGGTGTCGATCTGGGACGTGTGATCAAGGTGACAGACATCAGCATCCTTCAGGGAAATACGGATACAGATCATGATATTTTCCATAAGGCAGTACTGGAATATTCAGAAGATGGTGTGAACTTTACACAGATCGGTGAACAGTATAATGATCAGGTAGCGATCGAAGTTGACGGTCTGGATATTCAGGCACGTTATGTAAGACTTCGTCTTGTTGAAACAGGAATTACAACAAAACCGGATTTCTGGACACATGTCCGTGAATTTACTGTAAATAAAGAAACTCCGGATGGAAACAGAATTTATACCAATGCGGAAACTTACGCAAAACAGCCATTAACCTGCAAAGGAAAAGAATGGAGTGTTGCGGATCTTACAGATGTAACACTGGAAACCGGTGGATATATCGGTATCAAATTTGTGGATCTGGTAAATGTGGTATCCTTTACAGTAGAAGGTGCTGGAACCGATGTTTTAACACTGGAAGCATCTGAAAACGGTATGGTATGGGAAACTGTTACAGATCTGACAGATTCACAGGTATTAAAATATGTACGACTGGTAAATAAGACCGCGGGTACAGTTAAATTTGATCTGGAAAAACTGGGAGTGAGAACAGAAAGTTCTAAACTGGCTCCGAAATTCCTCGAAACAAATCTGACCAATGGATTACAGTCCGGTTCCTGGGAAAACTTATTTGACGGAGATAAATCTACTTATATCTGGACAAATGAAGCACAGACAGCTGGTGATTATATTACCTTTGATCTCGGTACACAGGTTCCTTTATATGATGTGACTGTTTATACTTATGATGGAAATCCAAGATTTTATAATGCAGAGATCCAGATTTCTAAAGATAATCAGACATGGGAAACGATCGCAACCGTAGAAAATGACAATTCCATCATGGAAGTTCCTTGCCGTTATGTAAAGGCAGAACCTGATGGAACAGAAGCAAGATATCTTAGAATTTATATTACCGGAAATACGGGATATTATCTGAGACTTCATGAAATCTTGATCAATGAATCTGTAGAAACAGTGAGTGACGGAACAGAAAAAATTCAGGCAACTTTTGGAAATGAGATTGAAAATGCCATTGATGGAAATCTGTCTACGTTATTTACAGGAACTGCGGGAAAGAAAGATTCTGTTACTTACAAATTTACAGAAGGTACAAGATACAATGCAGTTTCCATTCTTCAGGATCCATATAAGATCAGTGGTGCAAATGTATTCGTGCTGACAGATCAGGGTTATGAAAAGATCGGAACATTAGACGAAAGTGCAAAGAAATTTACATTAGATGCTAAAAAAGATATTTATGGAATCAAACTGGAATTTGAACAGGAAACAGAAATTTCTATCTATGAAATTTATCTGGATCATGCAGCCAATACATCAGACGATCTTGGTGAGTATGTAGATCCGATCATCATTGAAGAAGATGTTCTGGAACCGTCAAACATTGCTTTAAATAAGACAGTAACCGTTTCCGGTACTTCTGATGGGGATAAAGCAAATGTAAACGACGGAAGTTTGGATACAAAATGGGACAGCGATTATATCAAAGGAAATAATGCGAAAGAAAATTCATGGGTATGCATTGATCTTGGACAGGGAAGTACAAGTATTTTTGATACATCGACAGTAAGTTATTTCAATAAGATCTATCCGACTGTATCCAAAATCCAGATTTCCAATGATGGAACAACATGGATCACTGTCAGTGAACAGACGAGTGAACATAATGGAGCAACTTATCCGGTCGTTACGACAACTTTTGAAACGGCATTAACAGCACGTTATGTAAGACTGTTCTTTGAAGAATTAAACAGTGCGGCAGCAGGTAATGGTGTCGGTGTTCGTGAATGGGAAATCGAAGGTATCACGGTGAATGATGTTTCTGTAAAAACAGTTCAGAAATTTGAAGCACAGATCGTAGAACCAAATACTTCTCTGGAAGAATTAAACCTTGTTGATTTTGTAAATGTCACACTGACAAGCAAAAACAGCGGTGACTTTAAAGTTCAGGTTCCGGTAAACTGGAATACAGAAAACTATGATGCATCTGTAG
>CAZWLV010000133.1:0-4345 GCA_964634715.1 uncultured Lachnoclostridium sp.
TGATCTTAAGTCAGGAGAACTGCTTGTATGGATTTATAAAATGATTCTTACGGTCGATAGGAAACATATCATATTGTTTTGTAAATCGAACAACCGTATGTCTGCAAGATATGGTTGTTTTTTGCAAACTAAATTAACGAATTTATTTGCCTCTATAGGAAAAGGAACCGAATTCCTGACGGTTCCTTTTTTCTATGTCTTTTTTTAATTGTAAATCAGCTGCTCTTCTTTCCAACTGTTATCTGAGCATTTCAGCTGTTTTTTAACCTTCATCAAAGCATTGCCAGTATCAGTACACCGAACAATTCACTGATACAGATACAGAAGCCTGAAATATCTCCATTCATTCCCTGCAACGATCCATAAGCTCTTTTTAATGCGATTCCATAAGCTGCCAGAACTCCCAGAAAAGAACATGCAGATTTTCCATAAAGAACGAAACCGCCTGTCACAGCAGCTGCTAAAAATAAGAACAGAATGACGGTGTGCCATTTTGGATAATTTACGGTCGCAGCATACTGGCTGGTACTCATTGTCTTTAAATTCATGACGGCAAGTGCAGAACAGCATCTGCTGATCACCGGGATCCATAAAAGACATTCCATCGTTTGATCTTTGCCTATCGAAGCAAATCCTGCAAATCCTGCAAGGATCAAAAAAACGCACCAGATTACGGAAAACGATCCTACATGGGAATCTTTCAGGATTTCTCTTCGTCTGTCCAGATCACGCCATGAATAGACGGCATCTGTCACATCCATAAATCCGTCCATATGCATAAAACCATTTGTCATATAAGGGATCGCACACATGACCAGTGCATACAGCATCTGAGGTACCTGTAAAAATTTCAGGATCTTATCAAAAAGCAGCCAGCAGATACCGATCTCCAATCCTACCACCGGTAAAAATATCAGCATATACTGACGGCATTGTTCATCCCATTTTCTGCATGGAAAAGGCAGAGAACAGAACATGGACTGTGTCATTTGAAAAGCTGTAAAATATTTTTTCATTTGGATCACCTCTTGCGTTTATTGTGGATTTTTGAAAATCTGAAGCTGTTTTTGAAGATATTCCTCATGCTGTGTACGATCTGAGGTAATGAATTCAAAATTCAGATATTCCGGAGCAATCCGTTCTACCAGTTCCCGAACGCCTTCGCATACAAACGGTTCATGACGATCCACCGCAAATGCATGAAAAAACATCTGCGTATATCTTCCGGCATAAGTTTCTTCCATTTTTGGCGGATTTTTTCTTGTTTTTTCACAATATTCTCCTGTCAGAGACTGATTTAAATGGATCCCTCGGATAAATCTGCAAAGATCGCCGTGAGCATCCAGCATCTGATGGATATAGGCTACGCCCTCTTCCTGTGTTTTGAGAGCAGGATTGGTATGCAGCAAATGTCCGGTATCCAGCATGATCCCTTTGTTTGGATATTGTACCTGATCCAGCAGACGTTTTGTGATCGCAGGATCCGTAAATTTTAATCCCGGCTGCCAGAGATTTTCTAAAAGCAGTGTAATACTGCCATCTTCTTCCCTGAAAAGTTCATTCAGCAGTTCTGCGGTGGCATCTGCGACTTCTTCATCGGTATGATGATAATTCCATGTAAATGATTCTTCGATCGATGCTTCTGATACATGAAATACGACATAGCTGACACCGTACCGGTGAGCCTGTTCCAAATCTTTTTTAAAACGCTGAATGATGGCGTTTCTGTCAGAACCTCCGTAATACTGTTCCCACGTTTCCTTGTTATCAAATTCTTTTTGAAGTGCTTCTTCATTTCCGTTCCAAAAGTCCAGCCAGAACGGGAAAAAATGCATATGCAGACCGATCACTTTTTCCTTTGGAATGATATTCTTTTCATCTTCTCCAAAATACATCAGTTCTACACCGTCAAATCCCTGCATCATCTGCAAGAAATCTTCTGACGTTTGAAATCTTTGAAGATCATCTGTACTGGTCGTGATGTTAAATACTGTTTTCATTTGTTCTTAACTCCTTATACTGTCCGTTTTGGATCACATATCCGTGTCCCGGTTTTGGCTGCCATTCATATCTGCTCTTTTTCTCTTCTGGAAACATCAAAGACATCATCGCTGCGATCACGCCGCCATGGGCGATCAAAACGATATCTTCTTCCAGTTTCTGCAATTCTTTAATTCCTTCACGGATTCTTCTCAGCATCTGTTCTCCGCTCTCACCCTCAGGAGGAATATTTTTTTCGTTATCACCTGAAATCCATGCCTGATAATCTTCCCTGTTTTTTAATTCCTCATAGCCTTTCATTTCAAAAACACCAAAGTCGATCTCCCGGAAATGAGGATCTGCTCTATGAGAAACATTTCCGAATAATATTTCCAAAGTCTGTTCCGTACGTTTCATTCCACTGGTGATAAATGTACAGTTTTGGGAAATCTGATCTTCATAATGAAGTTCTTTTAATTCTTCTGCTCCATTTTCTGATAAGGAAAGATCCGTAGAACCGCAATATAGTCTTTTTTCATTGGCTTCTGTCCGTCCATGACGTATTAAATATAAATTTTTCATATCTGCCTCATAATTTTTATAACGATTTTTAAGATTTTGGAAGCATAAAACCACAAATATCCGTATGTATCATGGATTCAAAAGTCTTTTGCTTCTATCATCATAACATAAAACGATTATAGCCATCCTCTTTTTCAGTGTCAATCCTGCCGGAAGAGGGAAAATGTAAAATTTGACAAAGCACTCCCAAAGGGTTAAAATTTTAAACAGTTTTAAAATGTTACGGATCACGGAGGAACTTCATGGAACTGACAGAACTTATCTCAAAAATAGAACCGGCGGACAAACGTGCTTATCAGGCATGTATCGATCATTTTGATCATATTGCAAAGCCGGTAGGAAGTCTTGGTGAACTGGAAACACTGCTGGCTGTTGTTGCCGGTGCATCCGGTACCCCAAAAATCGATATTTCTAAAAAATGTGTGTTGGTCTTTTGTGCAGACAACGGTGTTCTGGCACAGGGCGTGGCTCAAAGTACCCATGAGGTAACGACTGCCATTGCCCGTTCCCTTGTCCGTCATACGACCAGTCTTTGTGCCATGGCATCGGTATGCGGTGCAGATGTTTTTCCAATCGATATGGGAATGATCGATCCGGTGGAGGGAATGATCTCCTGTTCGCTTTCGAAGGGAACAAAAGATATGACAAAAGAACCTGCCATGACAAAAGCACAGGCAATGCAGGCAGTTTTAACCGGAATCCGTATGGTAGAAGAACGAAAAAAAGAAGGTTATGGACTGATCGCAACCGGAGAAGCCGGGATCGGTAATACAACAACTTCCAGTGCGGTACTTTCTGTGCTGTTAAATGTCTCTCCGGAAATGGTTACAGGAAGAGGTTCCGGTTTAACAGATGAGGGACTTTTTAGAAAACAGCAGGCGATCAAACAGGCAATCGAGCTTAATCAGCCGGATCCGGAAGATATTTTGGATATTTTATCAAAAGTTGGCGGATATGACATCGCCGGCATGGTGGGTGCTTTTATCGGAGGAGCTGTTTACAAAATTCCGGTGATCATTGATGGATTTATCTCCGGCGTTGCTGCACTTTGTGCGGTACGGCTCTGTCCAGAGGTACGGGATTATCTTCTTCCGTCTCATATCAGTGCAGAACCGGCAGGTCAGATGCTCATGAAAGAGCTTGGCTTAGATCCTGTGATCCATGCAAAGATGCGTCTTGGTGAAGGAACCGGTGCAGTAGCTTTGATGCCGCTTTTGGATATGGCAGCTTCTGTTTACAAAAATGCGGCAAGTTTTGATGATATTCAGGTGGAGGCATATGAAAAATGGACATCAAACTGATCTTAGGCCCTAACAACAGCGGAAAAAGTCTTTATGCGGAAACGATGGCTGTACAAAATACAGATGCTCCACTCGTTTATCTGGCAACGATGATCCCGCAAAACGAAGAAAATGACAAAAGGATCGAAAAACACCGCAAACAGCGTCTTGGAAAAGGATTTTTAACGATCGAAGAACCATGGGATATCCATCTTCTGGAACTTCCGCCTGATTCTGTCGTTCTTCTGGAAGATGCATCAAATCTTCTGGCAAACGGGATTTTTTTACATCATTCAGATGTGATGGAAAGTTACCGAAGGATCCTTGCACTGGCAGAAAAGTGCAAATGCCTGATCATTGTAAATATCGATGGGTTAGAAACCGGAGATTATGACGAAGAAACCAATGATTATATCCGTCAGATGGATCGGTTAAATCGGATGCTGGAAAAAGCAGCCACAGATTGTATTTATTTTTCATAAGAACTTTTGTGAGTTTTTCAG
>CAZWLV010000134.1:0-4340 GCA_964634715.1 uncultured Lachnoclostridium sp.
TTTTGGAACAAGGTAGCTAAGACAGGAATATATAATTATTCTTTCGTGTGAAAGACTTATTTCCACTTGTGCAAAACTAAATTCTACCAAGTGACGGAAAGGTGGAATTTAAAATTTCATTTTAGGAGATTTTTATATGAAGTTCAAGCAGGTGAAAGTATACATTATCTGAGGTATCATATCATTTTGTGATAGAGCAGGATCTTATGTTACAAAAAGTAAAGAAAAATGAAATGAAAAAGCAGGAATAAAAAATGCAGGCAGGAAAAACAGATTTTGAAACTTATTTAGCAAGTATCAGGAAAATAGCAGAAGAAGAAGGGTATGATTCGCTGGATGATACCTATGTGGAACATTTACGGGCAAGATATTATGAAGAAGATGTGGTCATAGGACAAGGTGCCAGAGTCGTGCTGCGTGAAATGAAACCGTCTGATCTGGAAGTAATGTATCGTTTTTGGAAGGATTCGGAAGAATCTGTTCTGAAAGCTTTTATAAAAGAAACGAAAGAAGCATCAGAGCAGTATTTAAAAGCCTATATCCGGCAGATGTACCCTTTATACGATCATGGGATCTGGACTGTGGAGCTGTCCGGATCAAAAGAAGTTGTAGGA
Source organism: uncultured Lachnoclostridium sp. (assembly GCA_964634715.1). GTDB lineage: Bacteria > Bacillota > Clostridia > Lachnospirales > Lachnospiraceae > HGM12587. The sequence continues at coordinate 615 of CAZWLV010000134.1, forward strand.
TTTTGCGGACTGGGACGGTTGGAAATTGCAGGAGAAGAATATACGGATCTGGGATATTATATTGCTCCAAAATACCGGCAGCAGGGACTGGCTTCAGAAAGTATTGAGATCGTGCTGGATTATGCAAAAAATTATCTGGAGCTTTCGGAAGTTTATGCCAAAGCAGAAAAGGAAAATCAGATTTCAAGAAAGATCCTGAAAAAATATGGATTTGAGCCGTTAGAGTTTGAAAAAGACATTTTTTTGAAAGTCTTCAGATGTAGTGAAAAAGCAGTAGAATTTGCCTGATGGGCATAGAAAAAGGGAAATTATTTCTCAGGATTTGACAATGAAGAGAATTTTAGTATAGAAGTTCATCTGCGGATGTGGAAAATCCTGCAAAAAATGCGAGTAGATGTTGAAAAAGCCTGTGTTTTGCGTTAAAATAGTGCGATGCAAAAAGCGAGTTAATATTATAGAAGGTATTTGTGATGATCAAAGCAAAAAATGTAGTTTATGAATATCAAAAATATGATGAAGAAGGAAATGTATGTGATACAAAACGTGCAGTAGATGGTGTGGAGCTGGATGTAAAAAAAGGCGATTTCGTAGCGATCCTTGGACACAATGGTTCCGGAAAATCTACATTGGCAAAACATATCAATGCACTGCTTCTGCCAAGTGACGGGGAAGTCTGGGTAGCAGGTATGGATACCAGAGATGAAAAAAATGTCTGGGATATCCGTCAGAGTGCCGGAATGGTATTTCAGAATCCGGATAACCAGATCATTGGAACCGTAGTAGAGGAAGATGTCGGATTTGGTCCTGAAAATATGGGGATTCCTACAGAAGAGATCTGGGAACGTGTGGAAGAAGCGTTAAAAGCAGTCGGAATGTATAAATACCGGAAACATTCTCCGAACCGTCTTTCCGGCGGTCAGAAACAGCGAGTTGCCATTGCCGGAATCGTGGCAATGCATCCGCAGTGTATCGTACTTGATGAACCGACAGCGATGCTGGATCCGAATGGCCGTAAAGAAGTGATCAGGGCAGTCAGAGCATTAAATGAAGTAGAAGAGATTACGGTACTTTTGATCACTCATTATATGGAAGAAGTTGTACATGCCGACAAAGTGATCGTAATGGATCAGGGAAAAGTTGTCATGCAGGGAACACCAAAGGAAATTTTTTCCCGTGTGGAAGAACTGCAGGCATATCGTCTGGATGTTCCGCAGGTAACACTTCTGGCTCATGAATTAAAGAAAAAAGGACTTCCGCTTTCAGACGGGATCCTGACGATAGAAGAATTGGTGAATGAATTATGTCAATGAAATTAGAAAATGTAAATTTTACTTACAGCCCGTCTACGGCTTATGAGATTCATGCATTAAAAAATATCAATCTGGAAATCAGAGATGGAGAATTTATTGGTCTGATCGGACATACCGGATCCGGAAAATCGACTCTGGTACAGCATCTGAATGGATTAATGAAGGCTACTTCCGGTGCCATTTATTATAATGGAGAAAATATTTACGGAGAAAGCTATTCCATGAAAAAGCTTCGCAGTAAAGTCGGACTGGTATTTCAGTATCCGGAACATCAGCTTTTTGAGGCAGAAGTGCTGACAGATGTGTGTTTTGGACCGAAAAATCAGGGATTTTCCAAAGAAGAGGCAGAAGAAAAAGCAAAAAAAGCACTTCAGATGGTAGGCTTAAAGGAAAAATATTATCATCAGTCGCCGTTTGAACTTTCCGGAGGACAAAAACGCCGTGTAGCGATCGCAGGTGTGCTTGCCATGGAACCGGATGTGCTGATCTTGGATGAACCGACAGCAGGTCTGGATCCAAAAGGGCGTGATGAAATCTTAGAACAGATCAAAACACTCCATGAAGAACATCATATTACGATCATTCTCGTTTCTCACAGTATGGAAGATGTGGCAAAATACGTCGGCCGGATCATTGTAATGAATCAGGGGGAAATGATGTTTGACGGTACACCGAAAGAAGTATTTCGGCATTATCGGGAGCTGGAAAGCATCGGTCTTGCAGCACCGCAGGTAACTTATATCATGCATGCACTGGCTGAAAAAGGATTTCAGGTCAGTACAGATGCAACAACGATAGAGGAAGCCACTGAAGAGATTGTCAGGGCTTACCAAAACAGATAGGAACTATAGATATGAGAGATATTACGATAGGACAATTTTATCCGGCGGACTCGGTACTTCACAGATTAGATCCAAGGGTAAAACTGGTAGGAACCTTTGCGTTTTTGATTTCCCTGTTTGTGGGAAATGGGATTTGGTCTTATGCAGTTGCGACTGTATTTTTAGCCGTAGTGATCAAGCTTAGCAAAATTCCATTTAAAATGATCATGAAAGGCTTAAAAGCGATCATTATCATTTTATTGATCACGGTTAGTTTTAATCTCTTTTTAACCGATGGAGAGATTCTGTTTAAGATCGGATTTTTGAAACTGACCAAAGAAGGAATTTCGGTTGCATTTTTTATGGGACTGCGTCTGATCTATCTGGTAGTAGGGGCATCTTTGATGACACTGACTACGACACCGAATGATCTGACCGATGGTTTGGAAAGTGTATTGGCTCCACTGAACAAGATCAAAGTGCCGGTACATGAAATTTCTATGATGATGTCCATTGCACTTCGTTTTATACCGATTCTGATGGAAGAAACTGACAGGATCATGAAAGCCCAGAAGGCAAGAGGGGCAGATTTTGACAGCGGAAATATTATCAATAAAGCGAAAGCGATGGTGCCGCTTTTGGTGCCGCTCTTTATTTCAGCATTCCGTCGTGCCAATGACCTTGCCATGGCGATGGAAGCAAGATGCTATCGTGGCGGCGAAGGACGTACAAAGATGAAACCGCTGCACTATGAAAAGAGAGACCGCAATGCCTACGTGGTACTGGTGGTTTATCTGGTTGTAATGGTTGCGGTAGGAAGAATATTTTAAATGAGCAGGGGATTTATGAAAAGGATCAAACTGATCACTGCCTATGATGGAACCAATTATCATGGGTCACAGATACAAAATAATGGTGAAACGATCGAGGGAGTTCTGAAAAGAGAACTCTCCTCTCTTTTAAAAGAAGAGATTACTCTTATCGGTGCCAGCAGAACCGATGCCGGAGTCCATTCCAGAGGAAATGTCTATGTATTTGATACCGAAAGCCGTATTCCGCCGGAAAAATTTACGTATGCATTAAATGCAAGACTGCCGGAAGATATCCGCATTCAGCATTCTGAAGAAGTGCCGCAAGATTTTCATCCGCGTCATCAGGATACGATCAAGACTTATGAATACCGGATCTTAAATCGACAGCTTCCATTACCGGAATATCGTTTGTATGCACATTTTACTTACGAAAAATTAAATCTGGGAAAAATGCAGGAAGCCTGTGCTTATTTTATAGGAGAACATGATTTTGCCTCTTTTTGTGCGGCAGGATCGCAGGTGGAAAGTACCGTGCGGACAATCTATGATCTGCAGCTTCGAAAAGAAGGAGAACTTTTGACGATTTCCATTACAGGCAATGGATTTCTCTATAATATGGTGCGGATCATCGCCGGAACACTTTTGAAGGTAGGAAGCGGTCAGATCAGACCGGAGGAAATCCCAAAGATCATAGAAGGAAAAGACAGAAGTCTTGCCGGACCGACAGCACCGGCAAAAGGACTGACACTGGTCAAGATCCGTTATCCGGAGTACGAAAATCAG
>CAZWLV010000135.1:0-4309 GCA_964634715.1 uncultured Lachnoclostridium sp.
ATTATATAATAGGACATTTACTTATTCGGTTCCAAGTACAAATGTAACATGGAGAACAAAGTCCTTTAGTAGTTGGAAGAATGCAGATGAATTTTATTTTGGTGTGGATACTTCCCGAACGGGAGGATCAGTTTCCGTAAATGGTGTAGTAAGTTTGGAATGATGAGAAAAATAAATCAGCTACAATCTATGTAGCTTTCTGGTAAAATATTTATAATTTTTGACGAGATAGAATGGGTAGTGCAGATAGGCTGTACTACCCATTCCGTCTTGAAAAAAGGAATTATAAAGAATGATTTATGAGTGATTTTAACAAATAATGGAAAATGTTAGGTGTAAGCAGATATACAAAGAATGATAACTGTAATGAGTTGGTTGAGGTAGATGGAACATTTAAAAACCAAATGTGAGGTGATATGTTACATATTATAGAACAAAACCATTTGTATTTCTGATATGTTTATACGAAAAAAAGGAGGTTGCAATGACAGATCAGGAATTGTTGGCATTATTAAAAACGGATGCCGAAGCGGGATTGCGAGAACTGATAAAAACTTATGGTAGTGCGTTTTATACCATATGCCGGAATATATTACGGGAGTTCCCGCCAGAAGACATTGAAGAAGTTGTCTCGGATGTTCTTGTTGGGATATGGAAATCGAGAGATTATTTTGAAGAATCTAGAGGAACATATTTCAAAAGCTATTGTTATGGAGTGGCTCGAAAAACTGCATTGAAAAAGCGACGGGATTGTGCAAAAACGGGGGAATTGATTCCGTTAAATGAAGATATTCTGGAGGACTCCTATGATTTTCAAAATAGATTAGAAAAAGAGGAAGAAAATAAGATATTAATTCAGGTCTTAATGGATTCAGAGGAACCTATGCGCTCAATATTTATTTTTCGGTATTTCTATTTTTATAAGGTAAAGGAGATTGCAGATATGCTAAAAATTTCCATTAAGCAGGTGGAGAATTATCTGTATAGAGGAAAGTCCCAGTTAAAGAAGGAATTATTAAAAAGGGGGGTTGAGCAATGAGACGGATATCAGAAATGTTTGATGATACATGGGTACTGTCACAGGTTGAAGAAGGATTGCAGGGTGAAGAACACTTGGTAAGCTTGGAGCCAGATGCTGAAAAAAAAATCCTTGAACTTGCTCTGCAAAAGATAAGTGAGGAGTCGCCAAAATCTGCGGATAGCAATAAGAAAAAGAAAATGCGTATCTTTGGCAAAGGAAGGCTGCTGCTGGTGGCTCTGGTGGCAGTGCTTGTTGGAACAATTACGGTAAGTGCTCAGGAAGGCGGAATGGAGGCAGTCTTAGCACCCGTTATGGAAATAATTGAAACAATAAGTGTAAGGGCTGGCTTGAAAGAAAGAGTAAATATTAGCTCTGATGAAGAAGCAGAGATACTTGTAGTTGAAAATATCAGAGAAAATATAGAGAATGAAGCGGGCACAAAGAAGTATGAAGAAGAACATATAAGTGATGAACATTCCGGAGTAAAAGTATCGGTAGATCAGGTAATAAGTGACGGGGAAGATGCCTATGTATATCTGGCGGTTGAAATTGAAGATTCCATTATTCTTGAGAAGTGGCCAGAGGAAAATGTATTGTATTTCAGAGAAAATTATATACAGGTAGGCAATGGAGAACCTCAAAAGCATAATTTTGAACTTTTTCAGGATGAGAACGGCAACATTTACGGCATCATTAATGTTTCTATGGAGTACATCGAGTCAGGGAATGTTGAGGTCTCGCTATCACTAAACAACCTGGATTTTATCATAGGGGGAGGGGAAGACAGGGAAATCATCCGCCTCGTGGAGGGGGAATGGAACCTTAGTTGGAATTTTCAATGCGAGAAGATTGCGAAGACTTATGATATACATGCAGTTGTGGATGCATATAATGGAATTGTTACATTGAATGAGGCGGTTGTATCTCCGTTAAGTGTAAGCGTTTTCGGGACAATTGAAAGTGATGAGCCAACATATAGTCAGCTTTCCTGCAGTATTTACAATATGATACTGAAAGATGGAACAATTGTGGAGTGCGATGGCAGTATGGGACAATATCAGGAAGGAAGCGAAAAGATTATGCTGAAATATTACTTTGACAAAATGATGAATATGGATGATGTTGTCGGAGTTGTTGTTAATCATGATTCTGTCTATTTTCCTTCGAATATAGGACAATAAATGAAATTAAATAAGCCTGAATGATTCATGATAATTCAGGCTTAAAGTGATTCTCGTTGGTGCTTTTGATGTACCGTGGTATATAACTATTTTTTATATCGTGTGATTTTAGCTCAATTCTTAGGGAAGCCCATTTCTTTCAGTAACTGGTCTTCGGTAAGATGAGGGCATTTTTTAAGAACATCCTTTATTAACAGCCCCAGATTTTTACGGAATATTTTAAATTCTGAATCAGAAATGAGATAACGCAGGGCGATTACAACGGCGAACAGATCTTTTTTACCGTTCTGGTGTAATCCCTTTTTGCAAAGTATTCCGAGTTTGCTATGTAATAATGTATTTGGAATCATATCTGTGGTACGAAAGTCAAATAGGCGTTCCCCGTGAGCACAAACATTTCGGCATTTGGCAATTACTGTGATGAACTGGTGCAACTGTTTCTCTGTATATAGTACGTGTATACAGTAACTTGCTTTTGCAGATTTTTCAAAGTATTTTATATAAAATCCTTGACAGTGACAGCATGATATACTAGAATGTCCAAGGTATCAATCTAACAATAGAAAGAAGTCTCTTATTCAGAGTGGTGGAGATACAAAGGATCTGAGAAGCCACGGCAACCCCGTTTACGGAAGGTGCCAGCCTGAGCGAGCAATCGAACAATAAGAGGATTTGAGTGTATAAACATTTTCAGGTCCGCTTTTGCGGACCTGTTTTCGTGTCAGACGGGAAAATGATCCTCAGGATCGTGTCTGTCAGCGAACTTATGAATCCATAAGAGATTCTTTCAACAACAAAGAAAAGGAGAAAAAGAACCATGGAAAAATTTTTATTTACTTCCGAATCAGTTACTGAAGGCCATCCGGATAAGATCTGTGACCAGATTTCAGATGCGATCTTAGATGCATTGATGGAAAAAGATCCGATGAGCCGTGTTGCCTGCGAAACATCTACGACAACAGGTCTTGTACTTGTTATGGGAGAGATCACAACAAATGCTTATGTAGATATCCAGAAGATCGTACGTGAAACAATCCGTGAGATCGGTTATACAAGAGGAAAATTCGGTTTTGATGCAGATAACTGTGCAGTGATCACAGCCATTGACGAACAGTCTACAGATATTGCAATGGGTGTTGATAAAGCGTTAGAAGCAAAAGAACACCGTATGAGCGAAGAAGAGATCGAAGCGATCGGTGCCGGAGATCAGGGTATGATGTTTGGTTATGCATCAAATGAAACACCGGAACTGATGCCATATGCCATCTCTCTTGCACATAAACTTGCACGCCGTCTGACAGAAGTTCGTAAAAATGGAACTTTAACCTACCTTCGTCCTGATGGAAAGACACAGGTTACGGTAGAATATGATGAAAATGGAAAACCAGCCCGTCTGGATGCAGTCGTATTATCTACACAGCACAGCGAAGATGTGACTCAGGAACAGATCCATGAAGATATTAAAAAATATGTATTTGATCCGATCCTTCCGGCTGAAATGATCGATGATGAAACAAAATTCTTTATCAATCCGACAGGTCGTTTCGTAATCGGCGGACCTCACGGAGACAGTGGTCTGACAGGACGTAAGATCATCGTAGATACTTACGGCGGATATGCTCGTCACGGCGGCGGTGCATTCTCCGGTAAAGACTGTACAAAGGTTGACCGTTCCGCAGCTTATGCAGCACGTTATGTAGCAAAGAACATCGTAGCAGCAGGTCTTGCAGATAAATGTGAAATTCAGTTATCTTATGCGATCGGTGTAGCACATCCTACTTCCATCATGGTAGACACATTTGGTACAGGAAAAGTTTCCGATGAAAAACTGGTTGAAATGATCCGTGAAAACTTTGATCTTCGTCCGGCAGGAATCATCAAAATGCTGGATTTAAGACGTCCGATCTACAAACAGACAGCAGCTTACGGACATTTTGGAAGAACTGATATCGATCTTCCTTGGGAAAAAACAGACAAAGCTGAAACATTAAAGAAATACTTATAAAAATTACAGGGGCACGCTTCGGCGTGTCCTTTTTGTGAAAAAAACATAGATTTACAAAAAGTTTAGAAAGTTATGAATTATTTATGTGTAGAGTGAATTTTC
>CAZWLV010000136.1:0-4293 GCA_964634715.1 uncultured Lachnoclostridium sp.
ATGTTTTTTATGATATACTTAATTGATTCGTTTGAAAGTTAGTAATCCGGAGGGAGGGATTGATATGCCGGGCTTTAAAGATGTGATCGGACATGAACATCTGATAGAACACCTGCAAAGTGCGATTGCCATGGGAAAGGTGTCTCATGCATATATTTTTGACGGAGAAAAGGGAGCTGGGAAAAATTTTCTGGCTGATATCTTTGCATCGGCTCTTCAGTGTGAAGCAAAAGAGGAAAAGCCGTGCGGAGTATGTACCTCCTGTAAACAGGCAGAAGGCAGAAATCACCCGGATATTATCCGGATCAAACATGAAAAACCAAATACGATCAGCGTGGATGATATCAGACAGCAGCTTTGCGGTGATGTGATGATCAAGCCGTATAAAGGACCGTATAAGGTTTATATCGTTGATGAGGCAGAAAAGCTGAATGTTCAGGCACAGAATGCTCTTTTAAAGACCATTGAAGAACCGCCGGCATATGCAGTGATCCTGCTGTTGACAACTAATGCGGAAAGCTTTTTACCAACGATCCTTTCCCGGTGTGTTACCTTACATTTGAAACCGGCGAAGGACAGTCAGGTGCGTAAATATCTGATGGAACAGGTAAAGATTCCGGATTATCAGGCAGATATCTGTGTGGCATTTGCACAGGGAAATATCGGAAAAGCCAGAAGACTGGCATTATCCGAAGAATTTGCCCAGATGAAAGATCATGCGATTCATCTGGTGAAATATATTCAGGAAATGGAAATTTCAGAACTGATTCGAAGCATGGAAAAACTTACGGAATTTAAGATGGATATTTCGGATTATCTGGATCTTTTGATGGTATGGTACCGGGATGTCTTATTATATAAAGCAACATGGAATCCGTCATCGATCGTATTTTCAGATGAGATCCATACGATCCGAAAGATGGCGACCCGCAGTTCCTATGAGGGCATTGAAAAGATCTTAAATGCACTGGACAAGGCAAAGATCCGTCTGGCTGCAAATGTAAATTTCAATCTGACCATGGAGCTGCTGCTGCTGACCATGAAGGAGAATTAATCTATGGCAAAAGTAATAGGGGTGCGTTTTCGTAATGCCGGTAAGGTATATTATTTTGCACCTGAACAATTTGATATCAGCCAGGGAGATCATGTAGTCGTAGAAACTGCCAGAGGGATAGAATACGGTTATGTAGTCCTTGGTGCAAAAGAGGTGGAAGATGATAAGATCATCCAGCCGCTGAAACCGGTGATGCGTGTAGCCACACCGGAAGATGATGAAAAAGCAGAAAAGAACAGAGAAAAGGAAAGAGAAGCCTTTAAGATCTGTCAGGAAAAGATCCGGAAACATCAGTTGGAAATGAAACTGATCGATGCGGAATATACGTTTGATAACAATAAAGTATTGTTTTATTTTACCGCAGACGGAAGGATTGATTTCCGTGAACTGGTAAAAGATCTGGCATCGGTATTTAAGACAAGGATCGAACTTCGTCAGATCGGTGTCCGTGATGAGACAAAGATTTTGGGCGGAATCGGTATCTGCGGCAGACCATTATGCTGTCACAGTTATCTTTCAGATTTTGTTCCTGTTTCTATTAAAATGGCAAAAGAGCAGAATCTTTCCTTAAATCCGACAAAGATTTCCGGTGTCTGCGGAAGACTGATGTGCTGTCTGAAAAATGAACAGGAAACCTATGAAGATTTAAACAGCCGTCTTCCATATGTGGGAGATCACGTAACAACAGCCGATGGTTTTAAAGGAGAAGTACAGTCATTAAGTGTTCTCCGTCAGCTGGTAAAGGTGATCGTGACACTGGATAATGATGAAAAGGAAATCAGAGAATACAAAGTAAGTGAACTTCGTTTTAAACCACGTAAGAAAAAAGATAAAAATGTGGTAGCAGATGAAGAATTAAAGGCTTTGGAAGCACTGGAACGAAAAGAAGGAAAATCTAAGCTTGGAAAAAATTAATTTAAGACCGGGAGAACGCATTGACGATCTGCAAAGAAACGGTTATCGCATTATCCAAAATCCGGAACGGTTTTGTTTTGGAATGGATGCGGTGCTGCTGTCTTCGTTTGCGAAAGCGAAGCCGGGAGAGAAAGTACTGGATCTTGGATGTGGAAATGGCATTATTCCGATCCTGATGGAAGCAAAAACGAAAGGTGACAGATTCTTCGGTTTGGAAATTCAGGAGGAAAGTGCAGATCTTGCAAGAAGGAGCGTTGCTCTCAATCATCTTGAAAATAAGATAGAGATCATAACAGGCGATATGAAAGAGGCAGTAGACATTTTCGGCGCTGCTTCTTTTCACGTTATTACGATGAATCCGCCTTATATGACCGGAAATCACGGACTGGTCAATCCAAAAGATGCGAAGGCGATCGCACGTCATGAAATTACCTGTTCACTGGAGGATATGATCGCAAATGCCTCAAAAGTATTAAAATCAAAAGGAAGATTTTATATGGTGCATCGTCCGTTTCGTCTGGCAGAGATCATGACGCTTATGGTGAAACACCATCTGGAGCCAAAACGGATGCGTCTGGTATATCCTTATATAGACAAAGAACCAAATATGGTGCTGATCGAAGGATTGAAGGGCGGAAATTCCAGAATTACCGTGGAGCCTTCGTTGATCGTATATGAAAAACCCGGTGTTTATACGGATGAATTGAGAAAAATGTATTAAAATTGACAGAGATAGAAAATCAGATCTAAAAATCGCAGATATTTTTTGAGTTTTAGATCATTGGAAGAAAATGAGGGGAAATGATGCAGGGAAAATTATATTTGTGTGCGACACCCATAGGAAATCTGGAAGATATTACATTTCGTGTGCTGCGTACATTAAAGGAAGTAGATCTGATCGCAGCAGAAGATACGAGAAACAGTATCAAACTGCTGAATCATTTTGATATTCATACTCCTATGACGAGTTACCATGAATATAACAAGATTGAAAAGGCAGAAGTGCTGATCCGAAAAATGCTGGAAGGAACCAACATTGCGTTGATCACAGATGCCGGAACGCCGGGAATTTCTGATCCGGGAGAAGATCTTGTGAGAATGTGTTATGAAGCAGGGGTAGAGGTAACCTCTTTGCCGGGACCGGCTGCCTGTATCACGGCATTAACACTCTCAGGGCTGCCTACCAGACGATTTGCTTTTGAAGCATTTCTTCCATCGGATAAAAAAGAACGTCAGGCAGTGCTTGCGGAACTTGTAGATGAGACAAGAACGATCATTTTGTACGAGGCACCGCACAGATTGTTAAAGACATTAAAAGAACTTTTGGACACTTTGGGAAATCGTCGGATGACGCTTTGCCGGGAACTGACTAAAAAGCATGAAACGGCATTTGCATCTACGATTGAAGAGATTTTAGCATATTATGAAACGCAGGAACCAAAAGGGGAATGTGTGTTGGTCATCGAAGGAAAAAGCCGTCAGGAATTAGAGCAGGAGGCACGTGCAAAGTTCGATGAAATGACCATTGAAGAGCATATGGATCTCTATCTGTCGCAGGGAATGGATAAAAAAGAAGCAATGAAAGCTGTAGCAAAGGACAGAGGTGTGTCAAAAAGAGATATTTATCAGTCATTGTTATAACTTTTGGCAGATTATTTTTTATATCTGCCAAGTGTCATGAGCTTGCAGAAGATGACAGCAGTCAGTGTGCTGACAGAAGTAGCCACGATGGCAGGTCCGATGATCGCAGATGGATGGACACTTCCATACTGCTGACGATAAGCGATGATGTTCATCGGGATCAGCTGAAGGGAAGAAATATTGATGATCAGGAAGGTACACATTTCGTCACTGGCAGTTTTCTGATCTGACAGGAGTTGCTGTCGTTTGGAGTTATGGGTGGATCGGAGCCTTTCTTTTTCAAGATTCGAAAGCTCTTCCATCGCTTTTAAGCCAGCCGGAGTTGCACCCCAGTTCAATCCTAAGAAATTTGCAATAAAATTTAATGAAATATGTTCTACTGCGGGATGATCCTGTGGCAGACGCGGAAAAAGGAATAAGATCAAAGGCCGGATCAGCTTCGATGCAGAAGTGATGATTCCGGCTTTTTTTGCGATTTCCATAAGACCGGTCCAGAGCGTCAGGACTCCGGCAGTGGTAATGCAAAGAGAGATTGCTTCTCCGGCAGAGGAAAGTGCGGCATTGCTGATATTCTGGATATTTCCGCTCCATGTTCCGTAAATAATTCCGATCAACAGCATTCCTGCCCACAAATAATCCATAAAAAGTTCCCCAAGATCCGGAAAATTAATATAGTTTATGAA
>CAZWLV010000137.1:0-4290 GCA_964634715.1 uncultured Lachnoclostridium sp.
TTTTTCAAAAAAACATTTGACAAACGCAAATGCTTCTGCTAATATATAGCTTGTTCGCGGGAATGCTGGAATTGGCAGACAGGCTAGACTAAGGATCTAGTGTTGGCAACGACGTGAGGGTTCAAGTCCCTTTTCCCGCATCGAAAAAAGCTCTTGATTTTCAAGAGCTTTTTTGTTGTTCAAAATTTTCAAACCCTCGGTATTTGACAGGGAAAATCTATTTTAAAGTATCCTTTTTATAGATTTTCCTGCCAATCTTGCATTCACTGTCATAAAAGAGACATTGTAAAAGAGAATCTGATATCCTCTTCCCCACTGATCCGATATTCCTTTTCCACATCACTTCCCCAACTGTCGATCCCTCCTACACCTCTGACTGCTCCGCAGATGCACAAAACTGTTCGTCTTGCCGGTGGAAGCTCTTCCTGATGCGTTGCATTTTCAATCTCTTCTGCGGTATAAGGCAGACAGGAAAATGCAAACTCTTTTCCAGTATGTTCAATCCGCAGTGTTTGTGTTTTTTCTTCTTTCCTACTGTGATCAAGACTTTTGTGCCGTGTGATCTCTACCCATTCGGTATCCATATGCATTCCACATTCCTGCGGCACAAGATACGGTGTCAGGCTCAGATCATCGACCTTGTAAATTCCTTTTACTGCCCCTGCCTTACGATCCGGATAAGTTTCTCCTGACAACCCTTCATAAGTATAACCGTCTGCCAAGGTCGGCATGATCATGCGGAATCCAAAGACCGGCAGCTCCGGAAGTCCCTTTACTCCTTTATAATGAACATCTACTTTCATCTTTCCGCAGGCGTTCACCGTATAAATCACTTCTACTGTTGTTGAAGGTTCTATGATCGTTTCATAAAGATAACGCACCGCAGCTTCTTCTGCATACACATCTGATCCGTATCGGTTATTTTCCGGTGCACATGGCTTTCCCTGCGATTTTCCATCTACGATCACTTCCATTTCTTTACAGCGGATAAACAGATCTGCCGCAAGCCATTTTCCGCTCTTTAGATGAAACCCGCTCCCCCTGTCATTATCGGTTAAAGCTCTCCAAAAAGTCGGTTTCGGACAGCGGTACAGCCATTCATAACCGTTCTTTACCAGAGATTCCAGTCCGCCCTGTGCATAAGAAAAAATATAATGAAAATCCGCTCCATGAACTCCCAGTGTGAAATCTCCATATACGACTCTTAATTTATTTGTACATTCCATAGTAATACCTCACTTCCTGCATGGCCGGTTTTTCTCTGCGGTCAGCAAACAGCAGCCCATTGCCGGAAAATTCATAATCAGACGGCCGGTCATCAAAATCGCCTCCATAACGAAGAACTTTTTTTCCTGTGATCTCATCTTTTACGAACAATGCCTGATCGATCATATCCCAGATAAATCCGCCCTGATACATTTCATATTTTTCAAAAAGCTTCATATAAGAACCTAAACCGCCCATGGAATTTCCCATATCATGCATAAATTCACATAAAATGTACGGTTTTTTCGGTTCATTTTTCAAATAATCTTCGACTTCCGCAGGCGTTGCGTACATATGACTTTCCACGTCCGAAATCGTATCTTCATAAGCTCTGTTATGTACGACGCTTTCATAATGAACCAGTCTGCCATCGTTCTTTTCTTTAAAATATGCATTCATCGCTTCGATATCATCTCCGGCATAAGATTCATTTCCCAAAGACCAGAACAGGATCGACGGATGATTCTTCAAAAGTTCATAATTGCTTCTGGCACGATCCACAACCGCTGCTTTCCACTGCGGAAGTGATCCCGGAATATTGCAGGAAGGTTCTACCGCACCAAGCTTTTGAAAACTTCCATGACTTTCGAGATTGGTTTCCGACATTACGTAAATCCCTGCCCGGTCGCACATAAAATACCATGGGATCTGATTCGGATAATGACAGGTGCGGACTGCATTCATGTGATTTTTACTGATCCATTCCAGATCAGACTGCATTTCTTCCATATGAATACATCTTCCGCTTTCAGCACTCCATTCATGGCGGTTTACACCAAGCAGCCGCAGTCTTTTTCCATTGAAACGGATCACACGATCCACGATCTCAAGCCTTCGAAATCCGATCTCATATGGAACAACTTCTAATAAATTTCCGTTCTCATCTAAAATTTCTGCAAATGTTTCGTATAAATATGGATCATCATTACTCCAAGGGATCACATTTCCGACAGACCACTTTGTTGAAGCTGTATACGCTGTATTTTCTATCATGTTTTCGTAATCTGGCTCTGCCTTTATACTACACGTTTCTTCAGCTTTTTTGATTTTTGAAACTTCGGTCAGTGGTATTGTTTCTGTCAGCAGATTTTTGCCTTCCGGATCATTGAGCAAAAATCTCACACTCAACTTCTGTCTTTTTACCGCAGATACTTTCAATTCCAGTGAAATCATTCCCTGCCTGATATCTTCTTCGAGTGTCGGATGGATCCACAGATCTTCCAGATGTACCGACGGCACCGCTTTTAACGTTACATTTCTGAAAATCCCAAAAAACCGAAAGAAATCCTGATCTTCTAAAAAAGCGGCTGTACTCATTTTATGCACTTCCACTGCCAGAAGATTGTCTTTCTCCCGGATATAAGGTGTCAGATCAAATTCCGAAGGTGTAAAACTGTCCTCGGCATAACCGATAAAATGACCATTAAGCCACAGATACATTGCCTGTTCCACACCTTCAAAACAGATACGGATCCTTTTTCCGAGCAGTTCTTTTTTCAGATCAAACCGTTTCACATAAGATCCCACCGGATTATATTCTGCTTCGCTGAACATTCCGGCACCATTTCCGGCATTTTCTAAACTGTATGCACCTCTTCGATAAGATTTTCCTTCCCACGGATACATCGTATTGATATAGCGGATCTGGTCATAACCTGCCAGTTCAATATGTCCCGGAACTGTGATTTCATCAAATGTACTACGATCGTAAGTTTCTTCATAAAATTTTTCCGGTCTTAATTTCGCATTTTTGCTGAAACAAAACTGCCACTGACCATTTAAAGACTGAAATAACGGATTTTTATCTGCATTCCTGCTTTCATAATCTTCGTAATATTCATGGTCACTATGTGCTTTTAACTGATTTACCCGAAAAACCTCCGGATCATCGAGCCAGCTAATTTCCGGAATTTTTTCATTTTTCACTTTTTCTAACATCGCAGCCTCCTTTTTTCAACAACACTCTATTTCATAAATTCTTACATTTTATTTTCTTCAAAAGACAATCTTTTTACCGTTTTTAATCATAAATCTTTTCATAAAAAACGGCAGCTACCATCCCGATCATTCTAAACCGAGTATAGTATCTGCCATCCTATTTTGTAAATAAAAATTTATCCTCTTTCAAAGCCGATCATCAATCCGCCTTTTTCTGCATAATAACTGCAAAGCCCAAACGTTTTTTCAATCCGGACAACTGCTTTCGGAAATTCCGCATGAATGATTGTTTTCAAAGCATTGGCTCCTGCTTCATTATCGCACTGGTCGATCACCACCGTGCCGCCCTGATAACCTTTCTGTTTCATATTTTGAAACAATGCAGTAATCGCTTTCTTCTCTCCCCTGCATTTATCGGTCGGATGCAGACCGTCCTGCACATCTCCCAGCACTCTGATCCCTGCCATATTACAGATTGCAGCCACAGCATGACCAATACGACCATTATTTGCCAGATTAGTCAGTGATTGCAGACAAAATACCAGACTGCTTCTTTTTTCTTTGTATTCCTTAATCTTTTCACACACCGAATCAAAACTTTCGCCTGCCAGCAGCAAATCTCTTAATTTTTCCAAGATCATTTTTTCTTCCGGTCCTGCTGATACGGAATCCAGTACAAACACTTTCCTTTCCGGATAGGTTTCTTCATACTGGGCTTTTGCCGTCATCGCTGCATTATAACTGCCTGATAAACTGCTGATGATCGTTACGCAAAAAACTTCTTCTGCATCTCCAAACGTATCCAGCCATTCTCCTACCCCCGGACATGCACTTCCTGATCTTCCTTTATAATCTGCCAGATATTCCACCATCGCTTCAACATTTAGGAAAGAATCATCCACAAATTCCCTTTTCTCTGTTCTGATGGTTAATGGAGCATATGCAAATTCCACGCCTTCCAATGTATGTAAATTAGCACCTGAGTCTGTTACGATTTTTCTCTTCATAGTTTTATCCTCTTAATTTCATATTTCTTTTTACTATATTATGTAGTTTTAAAAACTACATATGTGCATTATACATAGA
>CAZWLV010000138.1:0-2406 GCA_964634715.1 uncultured Lachnoclostridium sp.
TGGGTGATCAATGCCCTTGCCACAGCAGCACGCTGTTTCTGCCCGCCGGAAACTTCATACGGATATTTCTTTAAAATATTGGTAATGCCAAGATCAGCAGCGATCGGTTTTAACTGCTCATGCATTTCTTTATAGTTTTTTCCGGCAAGAACCAGAGGCAGATAAATATTATCTTCCAAAGTAAATGTATCCAACAGATTGAACTCCTGAAATACGAATCCTAAGTGATCCCGGCGAAATGCAGCGATCTGCGATTCTTTGATCTTGGAAAAATCATTCCCATCTAAGATCACGCTGCCGGAAGTCGGCTTGTCGAGAGATGCCAAGATGTTTAATAAGGTCGTTTTTCCGGAACCGGATTCTCCCATAATGGCAACATATTCTCCCTGTTCCACCTCAAAAGACACATTTTTCAGTGCCTCTACTTTGTTGCCGCCAAAGCGTGTTGTGTAGATTTTTTGCACGCCGCTGACTTTTAAAATACTCATATAACAAAAATCCTCCTTTTGATTTCTGCCATTATTATATAAAAAGCGGCATCTGCACGCCTGCGATTCGGCTTACAAATGCCCTCTCAAATCTAACAGTTTTGTAAGAAAATCAATGTCTGGATCATGATGAATGCAAACGGAAGGTTATTCAACGCTTAATTTTGCCTGTGACAGATCAATATCGATCACGGTACCGACATCTACAGCAGAGCTTGCGTCAATGCGATGTCCAAGATTATTGCAGATGCGTTTGCACAAATACAAGCCAATGCCGCTGGCTTTTTGGTCTGTTCTTCCATTATATCCGGTATAGCCGTTTTCAAAGATCCGTGGAAGATCTTCGGCGGCAATGCCGATACCGGTATCTTCGATCCTCAGCGTTTTTGAATCTACAAGGGAAATGGTAATGCTCCCGTATGGTGTATATTTTAATGCGTTAGAAAGTACCTGTTCGATCACAAAACCCAGCCATTTTTCATCTGTTACAACCGTAGTATTCAGCGGTTCATAACGAAGGGAAAGTTTTCGGCTGATAAATTCAGAAGAGAATTTTTTGATCGATGTCCTTACGATCTTATCCAGATCATATTCTCTAAATACATAATCTGTACTGTCAGAGTCCAGCCGCAGAAACGTCAGTACCATTTGTGCATACTGCTCGATCCGGTGAAGATCAGCATTTAACTTACGGGACAGTGAAGAATCTTCATTTTGCAGATGCAGCCGCATAGATGCAATGGGTGTTTTGATCTGGTGTGCCCAAACGGTGTAATATTCCATCATGTTGGCATATTTACGATTGGTTTCACAACGATATGCATCGTGTTCTTCGCTGAGCAGCCGAATGATCTCACGATAGTCGCATTCTTGTATCGTTTCTGTTTCCGGGAAATTTTTTGTCCGGGCATCTGTGATCGTCTGAATCTGCTGTAAAGCATCGTGCTTTTGCTTTGTCTGGAAGAAATCGATCAGACATCCGCAAAAACCGATCCCTGCACACAGAATGCTTGGATAGAGAACAGCACTCAACGGAAGATGATACAGCAGAAAGCAAAGAGCAAATATCATGCAAAAAATTGACTGCATCAGGATGACTTTCCGATGCCCTTTAAAATATTGAAAAAATAGTGTCATCTGTATTACCTCAACTTTCGATCATATAGCCGATCCCGAATTTGGTAGTGATGAAATCCGTAAGTCCGGCATTTTCCAGCCGTTTTCTCAGTCTTCCTACATTAACGGTCAGAGTGTTTTCGTCGATAAAACTGTCCGTTTCCCATAAAGCTTCCATGAGTTTTTCACGGCTGACAACTTTCCCTTTGTTTTTCATTAAAATATGTAAAATACGGAATTCATTTTTGGAAAGTGAAATTTTCTCATTTTTATAATTCAAGGTGTTTTCTCCGGTATGCAAGAGTGCTCCTTTGTGTTCGAGTATCGGAACTGATGGTGCAAAATCATATGTCCTGCGAAGCATTGCCTGTAATTTGGCCATCAGTACACTTTGATCAAAAGGCTTTGCGATAAAATCATCGGCACCCATATTCATCGCCATGATCATATTCATATTGTCAGAGGCAGATGAGATAAAGATGATCGGCACATTGGAAACTTTACGGATTTCGCTGCACCAATGATAACCGTTGAAAAATGGAAGACCGATGTCCAGTAAAACGATATGAGGTTCAAAAGAGACAAATTCACTCATTACATTGCGGAAATTCTGAACGCATGCAGTCTGTAAGTCCCATAGTTCTGCCTGTTCTTTGATCGCCT
Organism: uncultured Lachnoclostridium sp.; assembly: GCA_964634715.1. GTDB lineage: Bacteria > Bacillota > Clostridia > Lachnospirales > Lachnospiraceae > HGM12587. The sequence continues at coordinate 2,268 of CAZWLV010000138.1, forward strand.
CTGCGATTCCCTTATCATCTTCAATGATCAGTAACCGATACATAGTAATTCCTCCGCTAAATAAAAATTATCTTAATTATGACACCAAGATGCAAAATTTTCTACCCTTTTCTTTGGTAAAACAAAATGCGCAGAGATC
>CAZWLV010000138.1:2506-4271 GCA_964634715.1 uncultured Lachnoclostridium sp.
ACCCTTTTCTTTGGTAAAACAAAATGCGCAGAGATCACGGTTACTGTATACACAGCAGCTAATCACTTGCTGATTTGCTGCGTAAAAGCATGATTCAGTAACAAATCTCGTTATAGAATCTAAAGAGAAAGTATGTTACAATCTAAAGCATTGAACAAAAATCAGGAAATTTTAATTAGGAAAGGAAAAATAGAACAATGAAAAGTATTTTGATCAAAGACACAACAAAACAGGAAAGGATTGCACTGATCAAGGAATGGCTTCCGCCGGAAGACGGATTAGAAGAATGCGAGATCGATCTGTGGGAAATGTATCGTGATTATATCGATGGAAAAAGGGAAGTGGCAGAAATCAATGCCGGATTTCATACAGATTATTTTGTTGAAGAATAATTTTCCGATATTATGATGTGTTGGCAGTTATCAGATGCTCAGGGGAAAATCTGATATTTTGAAAGTAGAAAAAAGAGATAAAAAACTTAAAAACAGGAGTATTTAAAAGTGAATTTACTAAAAGAAGACATTAGCAAATTATTTTATAAATTTTTGATTCCTGCGGTCAGCGGGGCAGTGGCGGTAGCAGCGTATAGTCTGGTAGACAGTATTGCGATCGGTCAGGGAGTCGGTGCAAATGGTGCAGCGGCAAATGCGGTAGTTTTACCGATTTTTTCCTTGGCATCGTTCATTGCTCTGATATTTGGCATTGGAGGCTGCGTTCTTAGAAGTCAGGCAAGAGGTGAAGGAAATGAAGAAAAAGGAAATGCATATTTTACGGCAGCAACCATCTTTATCAGTGTCATCTCATTATTGATCTGGATTTTAGGAATGATCTTTCAGGAAGATTTTTACAGACTCTGCGGTGCCGATGAAACTTTGATGCCATATGTCAAAGATTATGGATCACTGATCTTTGCGTTTCATCCAACATTTGTATTTACTACATTTTTAAGCGGATTTATCAGAGCCGACGGATCGCCGAAATTTGTAATGGGCGTGATGCTTTTTGGCGGTATTTTAAATGTGATCGGAGATTATGTATTTGTCTTTCCGATGCAGATGGGAATGACCGGAGCGGCATTGGCAACTGTTTTAGGTTCGACCGCACAGGCAGTTCTTTTAGCAGGATACATCCTTTTACGGAAAACTTCCTTAAAGTTTGTGATGCCTCATAAATTGCTGGCGGCATTAAAGAAGATCATTCTGGTAGGGTTTGGAGCAGGTGTCGGATCCTTAGCAGTGATCGTTGTTACATTTATTGCCAATAATCAGATCATGAAATATTCCGGAACGGCAGCATTGGCAATCTATGGGATGCTTGGAACAGTGGCAGCAGTACTAAACAGTGTGTTTTCCGGCGTGGGACAGGCAGCACAGCCGATCATATCAGAAAATTATGGTGCAGGAAATATGGATCGTTGCTGGAAAGCCGAAAAACTGGGTATGAAAACAGCAGGTATTTTAGGGTTGATCTTTACAGGACTGTGTCTTGCATTTCCACTGCAGATCACCGCTCTTTTTATGCAGCTGACGACAGAGATCGAAGAAATGGCACCATATATTGTACGGATTTATGGAATTTCGTTTATTGCCTTATCAGTAAATAGTTTCGTGATCTACTTTTTGCAGTCGATCGCCTGTCCGAAAATGGCAACTATGGTATCACTCCTTCGGGGGATCATCTTAAATAGTATTTTTCTCTTTGTATTTCCATTGGTGATCGGAGAGAAAGGGATCTGGTGGGCAATCCTTTTGGCGGAAGCTTTCAC
>CAZWLV010000139.1:0-214 GCA_964634715.1 uncultured Lachnoclostridium sp.
TACTTGAAGGTGGAAATTACAGGTGCTCCTGCTGAAGACCGTATTACTGCGACAACAGAATATACATTCAATGAAGAATTTACATTGAGCTGTAGAACAGAGGATTGGGTTCAGGAGGTAACTTGGTTCCAGATTGAAGAACAAATTTTGGCTCAGCTGAATATCTCTAAGGAAGATTTCGAAAGAAGTTATATCTATGACGGACCGATGATTC
>CAZWLV010000139.1:224-4250 GCA_964634715.1 uncultured Lachnoclostridium sp.
TGATGTTGAAGGTACAATGACTGAAGTTTTGCAATGGACTATTCCTGCAAACTATGCTTATGAATATTTCAGTGCAAATGCTTCAATGAAGGCTATTGTTCGTTACACCAAAGAGAACAAAGACATTCAGGGCAATGTTATTTCTAACGATTATGTATATGTAACATTGACTTGGACTCCTAATCCTCGTAATGTAACCCCGACTGGTACTTTGGCAAATTCTGATAAGACTAAACAAATCTGGTTTGCTAGCAATTCTAATGAAGGAGGTTCAGGCTATGATGAAATCCATGTAAACACTGAAGTTCCTGCTGCAACAGGTCATGATATCATGCGCTTTAATAAATTCATTTTGGATACCTTTAATGGTCATGATGTTACAATTTCTGAAATAGCTTCTGTTTATACAGACTTTGCAGATGCTGAACTGACTAAGACTTTCAGATTTGTTGATCCAAAGGATGCTAAAATGACTGGTGTATCTGGAACAATTTATACACTGAGTGTAAACGCTGATCGTACTCAGTTGTTAGCTAGTACTCCAACTATTGCAAATACAGTCATTGTGACTATTACTGATGCTGTAGATAATAAAGGAGAAGATCTTATCGCATTGGCTGACAATGATATCGCTAAAGATTTGTTGAATGTTGCCGGTCGTGATGCATTGGCTGACAACCTGACTGCTAGACTTTCTATTGAAACAGTAAATGAATGTGGCAAGTCATTGAATGCGGTAGCAAACAATGAATTCGACGTTAAGTTCTTGCGTCCTATCACTGTAGAAGCTGATAAGATGGATAACTTTAAGGATGGTGTAGACGTTGGTGCAGAAGGCTCTAAGATTGATCTTAAGTTGGCATTCACTGACTGGAGAAATGAAGCATTCAAGATTGCTCCGATTAACTATTATACATATTATGGTGTTAAATCAGTTACTATTAATACAAAGGAGGCTGAGACTACCATAAATGGTAAATATGAACCGATCCCTGCCAATTTACAGGTTAAATACGATGGCGTTACTACAGAAGAAATTGCCAAGGGTAACTTTGGTACATTGACTTATATCAACAATAAAGTTGAAGTAGGTGAGTTTGATATCAAACTTCCTGTAGTAGTTGAATATGCGTGGGGTACAGTAAAATTTGATATTGTATGTCATGTAGCTAAGACTGTAGGATAAACTGAGTGAGTAACTCTATTTATAATAAATTTGAAGAAAAGAGTGCTTTCGGGCACTCTTTTTTTCTCTTTACATTATAGTACGTATGAGAAAAACTAATTTGTTGATTCTTGGGCTTGCTTCAATACTCATTGTTTCGTGTGGTCAGGGTGGTAAGAAAGAGGAAAGAGACGATCCATCTACTGTAAAACAAACTATGGCTTTGAGTAAGAAAGATACTATAAAGGTATTGGAACTTACTAATCAGTTTATGACCGCAGTAAAGGAGCAGCGATATGCTGATGCAGCTATTATGCTGCACGAAACGAAAGCGGATGATCCTTTTGCTCAGCCGGAACTTTTGGATAATACTCAGTTAAAGAGTGTGTTGCATAGGCTGAAAGCTTTCCCGATATACGATTATAGCATTACTGACTATATTTTTAAAGAAGCTCTTGATAATGAAGTCCGTTGTAAGGTGATTTTGTTTCCCAAAAATGATGAGAAAGATACACGTCCCAATACTACTACCTGGTATTTTAAGCCGGTTCGTTTTCTAGGGGAGTGGAAGCTTTGTTTTAGAAGCAGTACACAGGGGGATCGTACTTTTGACGCTTCCAATTAAAAATGCTATTGTGAGGAATTAAAGATAGTTTAGGTAAATATCTTCTAAATATGCAGGTGCTGATTTAAAATTAGTACCTGTTTTTTTATGCATAATAAAGATGCACTGTCTATAGAATACAAAAACTTTTTTCTCTTTTCATCCACTTCAAAAGAACCTTTTCTATCTTTGTGCAGATTTGCGTGTAACGAATTGCTTATTTCCATCTTTTATTTATCGGGAAATATCCGTCATTCATCGGGGAAAGAACGTGCATTTATAGAAATACTCTTTCTGTATTGCCTTCATTTGATGAACTTTGTGACCGTAATCCTCGATTATCAATCATTAAAAGAAAGAACAATGAAAACAAAACAAAAAATTCAGCTCAGCAGAGGACATGCGTCTGTAAAGTTCTTGATAGCATTTCTCTTTATCGCCTGCGGAGGACTCCTTTTGGCACGTAATATGCAATGGATCACAGTTCCCGTTTATGACCTGCTGGTATCTTGGCAGGCAGTCGTGGCAGTCATCGGCGTTTATTCATTGGTACGTCGTCATTTAGTGTTCGGACTGATATTACTGGGTATCAGTGCCTACTACTTGAATGATCAGCTCAGCGCTTTGTGTGGTACGGATATGCAGGCATTTATGCTGCCTGCTATTCTGATTCTGATAGGAATTGTCACTGTTTTCAGTCATGGTGGGAGATCTAGAAACCATGGGTACGGTCGGACTCCGGAAGAATTTAAAACGATGAATTATACTTCGGCAGATGGCTTTTTGCATTCGGAGAATGCTTTCAGCGGAGTCCGTCAGGTCATATTGGATGAAATGTTGAAGGGGGGAAGTATTCAGACTCGCTTTGGTGGCAGCATCATTGACATGCGGCGTACGGACATTCCCGTAGGAGAGACACCGTTGGATGTAGATTGTAAATTTGGGGGCATTGAACTCTATGTGCCTGCGGACTGGACCATAAAATGTCTTTGCAGCACATTCATGGGCGGTTATGAGGACAAACGTTGGGAGAGAGAGGAAAATCCTCAAAAGGTGCTGGTGATAAGGGGGACTCTTTCGTGGAGTGGCTTGGTCGTTAAAAATTAAGACGGGCGGAATATGGATACACATCCTATACAGGCGTCGCCGCAAAGGTGGATAGTTGCTTTGGGCTTGCTGCTGGTTGCCGGCGTACAAGGCCTTTTCCTGTGGGGGTACACAGACGATGGTATATGGGTTTCCTTGTTGGACGGAATGGCTGCAACTCTGCTGTTTGCCCTATCGGCTTATTGGGCATGGTATGTTCTCGGCTTTGTCCATATTTCCATTACTACGCTTTTTATCACTATATTAGGCATATCTTGTACTTTGGTGGGCAGTTTCTTTATCCGGTGGATCTTGGAGTTTATTAATCATGCAGTCTACACTCCTTTTATACTCACACTTCCTTTCCGCCTCTGTTATGTGGCCTTACTGTGGAGCATCATCCTGTTATGGTATCGTTTGCAATCTGCTGCGGGCGAGCGTGAGGAGATGGAAAATCAATTGGTAACCATGCAGGAAACCTGGATGGAAGACCGCAGGAAAGCGGAGGCCAGCCGGAAGAAAGAGGAAGAAGCCGGTGCGGATGCGGAAGACTGCCTGGATCGGATCACAGTGAAAGATGGGACTAAAATTCATTTGATAGAATTGGCGGACTTGCTTTATATTCAGTCTTGTGGCGACTATGTGACATTGATTACTCCTGAAGGGGAGTATATTAAAGAACAGACGATGAAATATTTTGAAACTCATCTGCCTGAATCAGACTTTGTCCGTATCCATCGTTCGGCCATCGTTCAGGTTAAGCAGATATCCCGTCTGGAATTGTTCGGCAAGGAGTCTTATCAACTGATCTTAAAAAACGGTCGAAAGCTGAAAGTCAGTAATAGTGGCTACCGTTTGCTGAAAGAGCGCTTAAATCTCTAATTTATATTGTTAGGTAATATGGCCGGAAGGAAAAGGGGAAGGTGACATGTGTGGAACTGTCCTGTAACAGGAATGAAATCCGTTTGTCATGAAACCTTTAATAGAGTGTAACTCTCACGAAACTTAACCCATCTACTTTTGCGACAGATTTATAACGCATAAAAAAGTATATGAAAAAGGTTGTTAGAGCTGTGTCTCTTATGCTACTGATGGCAGGTGTTTGTGGAAATGCATTTGCCGAGGAAAATGAAAACATTGTCCGGCAAGGCACTATTCGCGGACGTGTGAT
>CAZWLV010000140.1:0-4225 GCA_964634715.1 uncultured Lachnoclostridium sp.
AAGTTTCCGGCGGGCAGAAACAGCGTGCTGCTGTGGCAAGGGCATTGATCACCCACCCGAAACTGATCTTGGCAGATGAACCGACCGGAGCATTAGATTCTAGAGCAACCGACGAACTGCTCCGTCTCTTTTCCCAGATCAATCAGACCGGACAGACCATTTTGATGGTAACACACTCCGTTAAAGCAGCAAGTCACGCCAGCCGTGTATTGTTTATTAAAGACGGCGAAGTATTTCACCAGATTTACCGTGGCAGCAATTCCAACGAACAGCTCTATCAGAAAATCTCAGATACGCTTACCATGCTGCTGGCAGGAGGAATCCGGGAATGAGAAAAATTTTTTATCCAAAATTAGCATGGGATGCCATGCGTAAAAACAAACGCATGCATTTTCCCTATATCCTTACCGGCGGTATCATGGTAATGATGTTTTACATTTTAATGTCTCTGCTGGAATCTCCTGATCTGCAAGATGTCCATGGCGGTTCTTTTTTGATGGATATTCTTCCCTATGGATGTGGTGTGATCGGGATTTTTTCACTGATCTTTCTGTTTTACACCAACTCATTTCTGATGAAACAAAGATACCGGGAATTTGGTCTGTATCATATTCTTGGAATGGACAAATGGAACATCTGCCGTCTGATGTTTTGGGAAAATCTGTACACTGCAGGACTTTCTATCGTGATGGGACTTTTATGCGGTATGGCATTTTCTAAGATTACAGAACTGATCCTGTTAAATATTCTAAGTGCAGAAATTTCTTTTACATTCCATATCGGGATCACCTCTTTGATGATAACTGCATTGATCTATCTCGGTATTTATGTATTACTGCTGTTTCATTCCTTTCTAAAGGTTCATCGCTGTAAACCTTTGGAAATGATGCAGAGCAGTAAAGCTGGCGAAAAGAAACCTCGATGCAACTGGCTGTTTGCGATTGCCGGTGTAGGGCTGCTTTCATATGCATATTATATGGCAGTCAGCATTGAAGAACCGGCTTCTGCACTGCTGTTGTTCTTTATCGCTGTGATCATGGTCATCATCGGGACTTATCTGGTGTTTATTTCCGGTTCAGTGGCACTTTGCAAACTGCTGCAAAAAAATAAAAAATATTATTATCAGCCAAATCATTTCGTTTCCGTTTCTTCTATGACATACCGTATGAAACGAAATGGTGCCGGGCTGGCTTCGATCTGCATTCTGCTGACAATGGTACTGGTAATGCTTTCCTCGACTGCAAGCCTGTATTTCGGCGAAGAAGATTCTATCAATAAGCGTTATCCGAACGGCATCAATATGACCTGCTTTTTTGAAACGCTTGACGGTATTTCTGATGAAAATTTAGATTTACAGCGAGAAATGATCGCACAATATGCTCCAGCCGGTACAGATCTTTCCGGCACACGTTATGCCATGGCATCCGGACAGTTCACCGATGAAGGGATTATTTTAGATTCCGCTCATCTGAAAAATCTGAATTATGATCACGTAGGATACCTTTACATTCTTTCTCTTGAAGATTATAACCGTATGATGGGCGAAAACAGAACCCTTGAGGACAAAGAATGTTTCCTTTATTCCGACAGACTTTCCCTTCCATGGAACACATTTACCATGGAATATGGCGAAACTTACACGGTAAAGGAGCAGCTGACAGAATTCAAAGAAGATGGTTCTTCTATTGCAATGATCACCCCAAATGTTTATCTTGTTGTAAACGATGTTGCTGCTTTTATCGAGCCGGCAGCCGGATTAAAAAACAGTTATGGATATTCTATGATCGATTATAAATGGATCTTGGGATTTGACTGTGAAAAGACTGAAGAAGAAATCGCCACAAAAAATGCACTTTTTGAGACTCTTATTGAATGTGGAGAAGAAAATTATCCTTGGGAAGCACTTTCTCTTGAAAGCCGTGAGGAAGAACGGGATGCTTTTTATGAAATTTACGGAACATTCTTTTTCCTTGGCATCATGCTCAGCGTAGTATTTTTAATCGCTGCAGTGCTGATCATCTACTACAAACAGATTTCAGAAGGTTACGAAGATCAGAGTCGTTTTGAGATCATGCAAAAAGTCGGCATGACCAAAAAAGACATTCGAAAGAGTATCAATTCACAAATGCTGACCGTATTCTTCCTGCCTCTTATAATGGCCGGAATTCATCTTGGTTTTGCTTTCCCATGCATCTCTAAGATTTTGAAACTGTTTGCCTTTGATGACATACTGCTCAATGTTATGGTAACACTTGGCTGTTTTACAATCTTCGGATTGTTCTACGGTATCGTATATGAGATCACTTCCGGCAGTTATTATGCCATTGTCAGCAGTAAAGAAATCAGTTGTGAATAAATTTTGAGCAAACTATGAGAAACATGTTCTGAGAGTTTCGTGGGTATCGCAGTACTCCTCAAATACTTGTGCAAGCACAGTATTTTCATCGCTGCCTGCATAATAACAACAGCGGCAAAATCATGTATCACCACGATTTTTGCCGCTGCTATTTTTTTATATTATTGTTACTGCACACACGTACCGTATGCACAGTAACATATTATCTCTGGCATAATGTTGTTAATCTTAAGATTTCTTCTTTTAATTCCGGCTGTAACGCATCTTTTTTCATTCGCCAACGCCAGTTTTCACCGACCGTCGAAGGTGTATTCATCCTGCTGCGATCATCCAGTCCCAGATAATCCTGTAATGGAATCATGCAAAGATTGGCTCTGCTTCTCATCAGGATCCCAACCATCGTTTTTCCGATCTTTTCATCCGGTGTATACCGGTCACTGGTATAATCCCTTACCATCTGACGTTCTTCTTCCGTGATGGTCTGGAACCATGAACGAATGGTCTGATTATCATGTGTTCCGGTATATGCCACACAATTTTCCGGATAATTATGAGGAAGATATTCACTTCCGCCGCTGTCCCTTGCATCAAACGCAAATTCTAATACTTTCATATTCGGAAATCCGCTTTGCTTTACCATTTCCCGAACAGAATCCGTGATAAATCCAAGATCTTCTGCAATGACATCTTTCTTTCCCAATGCCTGCTCGATTGCCCGAAAGAGTTCGATTCCAGGACCTTTATTCCACTGTCCATTGATCGCGGTATCTTCTCCGTAAGGAATCGAATAATATTCATCAAATCCTCTGAAATGATCGATCCGTACCACATCATATAATTCAAAACAGTGTTTCATTCTGGAAATCCACCATGCAAATCCGGTTTCTTTATGGTAATCCCAGCGATATAACGGATTTCCCCATAACTGTCCGGTCGGTGAAAATCCATCTGGAGGACATCCGGCTACCGCATACGGTATATTTTTTTCATCCAGCTGAAACAGCTCCGGATTTGCCCATGTATCTGCACTGTCAAATGCTACATAGATCGGGATATCTCCGATGATCCTGATTCCATTGGCATTTGCATAAGATTTCAGTTTTTTCCACTGACGGTAAAAATGATACTGCAAAAATTGATAATATTCTATTTCTTTTGAAAGCTCTTTACGACAGGTTTCTACCGCTTCCGGTGTCTTCATGCGGATGTCTTCATCCCATTCATTCCATGCAACTCCATGGAAACGATCTTTGACAGCCATAAACAATGCATAATCTGCAAGCCAGCTGTTTTCCATGCAAAATTGCTGAAATTCTTCGTCATCCTGTACTGATGATCTCTCGTATGCTTTTCGCAACAGCGGATAACGATTCTGATATAATTTTTCATAATCGGTCTTTTCCGGATCTGCCCCTAAATCTGCCGTCTCACATTCTTCTTTTGTCAGCAATCCATCTTTGATAAATTCTTCCAGACTGATCAAATACGGATTTCCCGCAAATGTTGAAAAGGACTGATATGGAGAGTCCCCATAGCTGGTAGGTCCCAACGGAAGAATCTGCCAGTAACTCTGACCTGCTGCCTTTAACCAGTCAACAAACTGATAAGCACTTTCTGAAAAACAGCCAATTCCGTAATTAGAAGGAAGACTGGTTACAGAAAGCAATATCCCTGCACTTCGTTTCATATTGAATTCCTTTCCTGATCGATCAGTTATCTCTGATGATCAGCTTATATACTTACCGCTTTGCCCATTATCTGTGCAACCCTATGCAATAATTATAATTTTTTTGCATGGTTTTGCAATAGCAAACACCGTATTTTTGCACAAAATTTATAATTTTGTAAAAAACACCTAAATTATATCCC
>CAZWLV010000141.1:0-4204 GCA_964634715.1 uncultured Lachnoclostridium sp.
CAAGCGGCCGTACACTTTCCGGCGGTCTTGATCCGGCAGCACTGCATATGCCGAAACGTTTCTTTGGTGCAGCCAGAAATATGCGTGAAGGCGGAAGTCTTACGATCCTTGCCACAGCACTGGTCGATACCGGAAGCAAGATGGATGATGTCGTATACGAAGAGTTCAAAGGAACCGGTAACATGGAACTGGTTCTTGACCGTAAACTTTCTGAAAAGAGAGTCTTCCCGGCCATCGATATTGCAAAATCAGGTACGAGAAGAGAAGACCTGCTCTTTAAACCGGAAGAACAGGAAGCAATGGATATTATGAGAAAAGCATTAAATGGATTAAAAGCAGACGAAGCAGTAGATAATATCCTGAATATGTTCGCACATACGAGAAACAACGAAGAATTTGTTCAGAATGTAAAAAAGAATCGTTTTTTATAAAGAATTGATTGTATTTCCTCAGCAAAATGAATTTTAAACCTTGAAAAATAGCCATCGAAAACCATTGAAAATAATGAAAAATCTACTTGCACCCATAGGATCCCTATGTTATAATGCAGTAGTTAATGAGAACTGCAGGGACTTGCAGGGTTAGCCCGGGATATCTTGCCGTGGAAACATCGGAGCGGCATTGGCCGGGAATCGCGTTCGGAAGTTCACAATACAATATGAGAGGTGAAAATCATGAGAGAAGGAATCCATCCAAATTATTATCAGGCAACAGTAACTTGCAACTGCGGAAACACATTTGTAACAGGATCTACAAAAGAAAACATCCACGTAGAAATCTGTTCTAAATGTCATTCATTCTACACAGGACAGCAGAAAGCAGCTGCAGCTCGTGGACGTATTGATAAATTCAATCGTAAATACGGAATTACAAAATAATAAGATATTCCAGAAACGAAAGGTTGAGGTTGCAAAATCTCAACCTATTTTTTACGCGAGCAGCGATGAAAATACTGTGCATGCACAAGTATTTGAGGAGCACCGCGATCATGACAAAAGGAGGATGCACAATGAAGCCATCAGGAATCGGCGGACAGGCCGTGATCGAAGGGATTATGATGAAAAATAAAGATATGTATTCTGTTGCGGTTAGAAAACCCGATGGTGAGATCGAAGTCAATCTTGGAACTTATCGGAGCATCGTCAGAAATAAAATGTTAAGAGAAGCACCACTGATCCGTGGAGTTGTGAATTTTATAGATTCCATGATCCTTGGGATGCGTACATTGACATTTTCAGCAAGCTTTTATGAAGAGGAAGAAGAACCGACTAAAACAGAAGTTCTGATGGACAAGGTCTTTAAGGGAAATGCAGAAAAAGTGGTAACAGGTCTTACGGTAGCGTTTTCTATCGTTATGGCTGTAGCGATCTTTATGATCCTGCCGTATTTTCTTACAGACTTTCTTAGAAATTACGTGGTTTCCAATTCACTGCTCGCCATCATCGAAGGACTGGTAAGAGTAGGGATTTTTGTGATCTATATATTACTGATCTCCAGAATGCAGGATATCCAGAGGGTATTTATGTATCATGGAGCAGAACATAAATGTATCAACTGTATCGAAAACGGTATGGAGCTTACGGTAGAAAATGTGATGAAATCTTCAAAACATCACAAACGATGCGGTACCAGTTTTCTGTTTATCGTCATGCTGGTAAGTATCATTTTCTTTATTTTTATCAGAGTAACTTCTCCGGTACTGCGTGTTGTCATCAGACTGCTGCTTATTCCGGTCATTGCAGGGGTATCTTATGAGCTGATCCGTCTTGCAGGCAGAAGCGACAGCAGATTTGTTCAGATCATCAGTTATCCGGGAATGATGATGCAGAGACTGACGACAAAAGAACCTGACGAACAGATGGCAGAAGTTGCCATTGCAGCAGTGGAAGCAGTCTTTGACTGGGATACATTTATCCACGAAGAGCTGGAGGAAACAAAAGGATGACACTGAGAGAGGCTCTGACTCGTGGAAAAGACCTTTTAAAAAAAGAAAACATCGAAGAATATGAAACAGATGCATGGCTGCTTTTGGAAAATGCGTGTCAGTGTACAAGGAATGATCTGTATCTTCGAGGAGATCTTCCGCTGACAAAAGAGCAGGAAGCGTTATATCAAACGTATTTGGATAAACGTACAGAAAGGATTCCGGTACAGCAGATTTTGGGAGTACAGTATTTCTGCGGTCTGGAATTTCTCGTAACGAAAGATGTGCTGTGTCCGAGATTAGATACGGAAGTACTGGTGGAAGAAGCGTTAAAACATATCCGGCCGGGAGACAGGATCCTTGATATGTGTACGGGATCTGGCTGTATTTTGTTAAGTCTGCTGCATTTTGTAAAAGGCTGTACGGGAACCGGCGTAGATTTTTCGAAAAAAGCACTGGCTGTGGCAGAACGCAATGCAAAAAAACTTGGGATCGACTGTACATTGCTTTACAGTGATCTGTTTGAACAGGTGGAAGGCACTTATGATATGATCGTATCAAATCCGCCTTATATTGCCACAAAAGAAATCGAAACACTGGAACCGGAAGTAAAAGACTGGGAACCGAGAATGGCACTTGACGGTATGGAAGACGGATTGTTCTTTTACCGTAAGATCGTCAGTGCATCAGATCAGTATCTGAAATCCGGCGGCTGTCTGATCTTTGAGATCGGATATGATCAGGGAGAGGCTGTCAGTGAAATGATGAAGTCGGCAGGCTATGAAAATGTCAGGGTACTGAAAGATCTTGCAGGACTTGACAGAGTTGTTGTTGGAAATAAATAATATAGATAGAAAAAGTTTTCCTGCAGTGCCAAAAAATAGCATGGCAGTGAGAATATTTAGGAAAAGATAAAGCTGAAAATTCAGGGAGGTAGGAAATGTTTGATAAGTTAGAAGATATGCTGATCCGTTATGAAGAGATCATGAACGAATTAAATGAACCGGACGTAACCAGCAACCAGAACAGATTCCGTAAGCTGATGAAAGATCAAAGTGATCTGACTCCGCTTGTAGAAGCATATACAGAATATAAAAAATGCAAAGAAACCGTAGCAGACAGTCTGGAAATGTTAGAAGCAGAATCAGACGATGAGATGCGTGAACTCTTAAAAGAAGAGTTAAATGAAGCGAAAAAAAGAATCGAAGAATTAGAAGAAACATTAAAGATCCTTCTTTTACCGAAAGACCCGAATGATGATAAAAACGTTATCGTGGAAATCCGTGCAGGTGCCGGCGGTGATGAAGCGGCACTGTTTGCAGCAGAGCTTTACCGTATGTATGTACATTACGCAGAAGGCCGTCGTTGGAAAGTAGAAACGATGGAAGTCGATGATACCGGTATCGGCGGTATGAAATCCGTAAACTTCATGGTAACAGGAAACGGTGCTTATTCGGTATTAAAGTACGAAAGCGGTGTACATCGTGTACAGCGTGTACCGGAAACAGAATCCGGCGGACGTATCCATACTTCCACAGCATCTGTTGCAGTGATGCCGGAAGCAGAAGAAGTAGATGTACAGATCGATGAAAAAGACATCCGTATTGACGTTATGCGTGCATCCGGTAACGGTGGACAGTGTGTCAATACAACAGACTCTGCCGTTCGTCTGACACATTATCCGACAGGGATCGTGGTATACAGCCAGACAGAAAAATCACAGCTGCAGAACAAAGCAAAAGCGTTTGCACTTCTTCGTGCAAAATTATATGATATCGAACAGCAGAAAGCACATGATGCAGAAGCAGAGCTTCGTAAGAGCCAGATCGGTACGGGGGACCGTTCAGAAAAGATCAGAACGTATAACTTCCCACAGGGACGTGTAACAGATCATCGTATCAATCTGACACTGTATAAATTAGATAAGATCATGGATGGAGACATTCAGGAGATCATTGATGCATGTATCGCAGCGGATCAGGCAGCAAAACTCGCAAAAATGAACGAAAACTAAATGGCAACAGCAGGCAGCAGACCGGAAAAAAGAGTCTGTGTCTGCTGTTTTTTAAGAATCTCTTTCGTTGACACTCTTTCGGGATTGGCATATAATTCAAATAACTATAACTAATTATGAAGATAGGAGTGCTGTAAAATGGGAAAATACTTTGGCACCGATGGCTTTCGAGGAAGAGCCAATGAAAAACTGACAGTAGAACATGCATTTAAAGTAGGCCGTTATCTGGGCTGGTATTATAAAAAAGACGGTTACAGACCACAGAT
>CAZWLV010000142.1:0-4182 GCA_964634715.1 uncultured Lachnoclostridium sp.
AGGTCTATCAGGAATTGAAGCGGTTGTTGTAAAAAAATGACGGCTATGGTATAATGGCGACAGATATTACGGAATTGCAGTGTTTATGCAGTTTTTAAGAGAGGTAAAACTACATGAAGAGAGTATTGTTAAAACTTAGCGGTGAAGCTCTTGCCGGTGAAAAACATACCGGTTTTGATGAAGCTACCTGTTTAGAGGTAGCAGCACAGGTAAAAACTTTAGTAGATGACGGGATCCAGGTTGGTGTCGTGATCGGCGGAGGAAACTTCTGGAGAGGACGTACCAGTGAAAATATCGACCGTCCAAAATCAGACCAGATCGGAATGCTTGCAACAGTAATGAACTGTATCTATGTTTCCGAAATGTTCCGCAGCGTAGGGATGAAGACAAAAGTATATACACCATTCTCCTGCGGTCCGATCGCAGAATTATTTACCAAAGATTCCGCAGTGGAAAATCTGGAAAAAGGAGTTGTTACCTTCTTTGCAGGCGGTACGGGACATCCGTATTTTTCAACAGATACAACGACAACCCTTCGTGCCATTGAGATCGAAGCAGATGTGATCCTTCTGGCAAAAGCCATTGATGGTGTTTATGACAGCGATCCGAAGGTAAATCCGGAAGCAAAGAAATACGATGAGATCAGCATCAGTGAAGTGATCGATCAGAGACTCGGCGTAATGGATTTAAGTGCTTCTATTATGGCGATGGAAAATAAAATGCCAATGCTTGTATTCGGACTGAATGAAGAAAACAGCATTGTAAATACCGTCAGCGGTAAATTTAATGGAACGAAAGTAACAGTATAGGAGGAACTATCATGGCAGATGAAAGATTAGTACAGTTTGAGACAAAAATGAATAAAACTTTCGCAAACTTAGAAAGTGAATTTCAGTCAATCCGTGCAGGACGTGCAAATCCACATGTATTAGACAAGATCAAAGTAGATTATTATGGATCACCAACACCGCTTCAGCAGGTTGGTAACGTATCCGTACCGGAACCAAGAATGCTTCAGATCGCACCATGGGACAAGAGCCTGATCAAAGCGATCGAAAAAGCGATCATGACATCAGATATCGGCATCAACCCATCAAACGATGGTTCCGTGATCCGTCTGATCTTCCCGGAACTGACAGAAGAACGTCGTAAAGAACTTGCAAAAGACGTAAAGAAAAAAGGAGAAGCAGCAAAAGTTGCGATCCGTAACATCCGTCGTGATGCAAACGATACATTTAAAAAGATGAACAAAGCAAACGAGCTGACAGAAGACGACCAGAAAGATCTGGAAACAAAGCTTCAGAAAATGACAGACAAGTTCGTAGCAGATATTGACAGTGCAGTAGATGCAAAGACAAAAGATATCATGAAAGTATAAAAACGGGGGAGTACAGGGCAGGTGAATACATCTGCTCTTCCTTTATTTCATAGGAAACCATGATGACAGGAGTTTTTCGGAAGAAAACCTTTAGAAAGAAGAAATTCCTGCAAAAAGGAAAGGAGACAACGAATGAATATTCCACGGCATGTAGCAATTATTTTAGACGGTAACGGCCGCTGGGCGAAATCCAAAGGAATGCCGAGAAATTACGGGCATATCGAAGGAGCCAAAAATGTGGAACGGATCTGTGAAGAAGCATGGCGTATGGGGATCAAGTACCTGACAGTATATGCATTTTCGACAGAAAACTGGAAACGTCCCGATGATGAAGTAGCGGCATTGATGAAACTTCTGCGAAATTATATGAAAACCTGCTTAAAGACAGCAGCGAAGAACGATATGGTCGTTCGCGTGATCGGTGATAAGAGCGGGCTGGATGAAGATATCAGGGAGAAGATCGATGAGCTGGAAAAAGCATCTGCCGGTAATGGCGGCTTAAACTTCCAGATTGCGATCAATTACGGAAGCCGTGATGAGATCGTAAGAAGTGTAAAAAAGATCATGGAAGATGTAAAGAATGGTAAGATCGATACGGAAGAGATGGATGAATCCATGTTTGAATCTTATCTGGATACAGCAAATATCCCAAGTCCGGATCTTTTGATCCGTACCAGTGGGGAGCAGAGACTGTCAAACTTCCTGATGTGGCAGCTGGCATATACGGAATTTTATTTTACGGAAGTGCCATGGCCGGCATTTGATAAGGCAGAGCTTGAAAAAGCAGTAGAAAAATACAACAGCAGAGACCGTCGTTTCGGCGGTGTCAAGGAGGCATAGCGGATGTTTATCACAAGATTACTCAGTGGAATCGTATTGGTTCTGATCCTGCTTGCAACAGGTATTTTGGGCGGAAATGTCTTATGGGCATTTTGCCTTGCGATCTCACTGGTGGGATTATATGAATTTTATAAAGTATTTCAGATTGAAAAGAATCTGGGGATCGTTGGTTATGGATTTGCCATTGCGTATTATCTGGCACTGCTCCTTGGAAAAGGAACGGTAAACGGAACACTTTGTCTGTCACTGGAATTTATGGCAGCAGCTGCGGTTTACGTATTAAAATATCCAAAATATAATACAGAGCAGCTGTTTGCAGCCGTTTTTGGACTGTTATATTTACCTTTGATGCTGTCATATATTTATCAGATAAGAATAGCAGAAGATGGATTGTTTTCTATGTGGCTCGTCTTTTTATGTTCATGGGGCTGCGATACCTGTGCATATTGTGTCGGTGTCCTGTTTGGAAAACATAAAATGGCACCGGTGCTCAGTCCGAAAAAATCGATCGAAGGAGCTGTGGGCGGTGTCGTTGGTGCGGCATTGCTGGGTGCGATCTATGGAGCGGCGGTAAGTAACTGGCTGGTGATGGAAAATGCACCGTTGTATTTCGCTCTTGTCTGTGCAGTGGGTGCATTGATCTCGATGTTTGGGGATCTGATCGCATCAGGGATCAAACGTCAGCACGGGATCAAAGATTATGGAAAACTGATTCCGGGTCATGGCGGCATTTTGGATCGTTTTGACAGCGTGATCTTTACGGCACCGATGATCTATGCATTGTTGTTTATACTTGTTTAGGAGAATTGCTTTATGGAAAAGATAAAAAAAGTAGCGGTTTTAGGTTCCACAGGATCCATCGGAACACAGACTTTGGAAGTTGCCAGAACCAATGGGGATCTGGAAATCGTAGGATTGGCAGCAGGAAATAATATAGAACTTTTAGAAAAACAGATCCGTGAATTCCGCCCGAGAAAAGCAGCGGTATGGACAGAAGAAAAAGCAAAAGAGCTTCGGGTGAAGATCGCAGATCTTGACGTAGAAGTCGTAACAGGGATGGAAGGTCTGATCGAGATTGCCGAAATGGAAGAATCCGAGATTCTGGTAACAGCCATTGTGGGTATGATCGGTATCCGACCGACGATCGCAGCGATCAAAGCCGGAAAAGACATTGCACTGGCGAATAAAGAAACGCTGGTAACCGCAGGTCATATCATCATGCCGCTGGCAAAAGAGTGCAATGTAAAAATCTTACCGGTAGATTCAGAACACAGTGCCATTTTCCAGTGTCTGAATGGAGAAGATCATGGTCAGCTTCATAAGATCCTTCTGACAGCTTCCGGCGGACCATTCCGTGGACGCAGCCGGGAAGAACTTGCTAATATTCAGGTAGAAGATGCATTA
Source organism: uncultured Lachnoclostridium sp. (assembly GCA_964634715.1). Classification (GTDB taxonomy): domain Bacteria; phylum Bacillota; class Clostridia; order Lachnospirales; family Lachnospiraceae; genus HGM12587. The sequence continues at coordinate 3,623 of CAZWLV010000142.1, forward strand.
AAGCATCCAAACTGGGTGATGGGAAGAAAGATCACCATTGATTCTTCGACTTTGGTTAATAAAGGACTGGAAGCGATGGAGGCGAAATGGCTGTTTGATGTGGAAATGGATCAGATCCAGGTGGTTGTCCAGCCACAGAGCATTATCCATTCCGCAGTAGAATTTACAGACGGAGCTGTGATCGCACAGCTTGGAACACCGGATATGAAACTTCCGATCCAGTATGCACTGTATTATCCGGAACGAAGATTTTTACCGGGAGAACGACTGGATTTCTGGAAGATCGGGCAGATTACCTTTGAAAAGCCGGATATGGAAACATTTACCGGATTAAAACTTGCTTTTGAAGCGGCAAAGAGAGGTGGAAACATTCCGACCGTTTACAATGCGGCAAACGAAAAAGCAGTTGCGAAATTTTTAAACAGAGAGATCCGTTATCTGGAAATTCCGCAGATCATTGGAGAATGTATGGAAAGTATCAAACAGATCAAAGCACCGAATGTAGAGGAAATTCTGGAAACAGAAGCAAGTGTTTATGATCTGATCGAGAGCAGGTGGTA
>CAZWLV010000143.1:0-4111 GCA_964634715.1 uncultured Lachnoclostridium sp.
AACTTCAATGTAGAAGTTCATGCTTATGTAAAGAACGGAAAATACTGTGTAGTAAACAATACTTACGAACCACAGGATACTGTTGTTTATACCGGTGATGGAAGCAGCTTTGAATTACATATGGAAGCAAACGAAATTAAATGGTATGAAATCTAATAGACGATGTTCTATTTAGGGTAAGGAGCGTATTTTATGAAGTATTGTTTTGGCGTTGACATTGGCGGAACTTTTGTCAAATTGGGACTTTTTACAGTAGAAGGGGAATTGCTTGACAAATGGCAGATCGTAACACGCAGAGAAGATCAGTCTTCTCATATCTTACCGGATATTGCAAAGGCTTTGGATGAAAAACTTGCTGAAAAAGGCATTTCAAAGGATGAGGTAGCAGGGATTGGATTTGGTACTCCGGGTCCTGTAACGGCAGACGGCGTTGCTGTCTGCCCTGCAAACCTTGACTGGGTAAATAAACCGGTTGCTAAAGAACTGAGTGAACTGACCGGACTTCCATGCCGTGGAGGAAACGATGTAAATGTGGCAGGTCTTGGTGAAATGTGGCGAGGCGGTGCAAGAGGCTATAAAAACGTAGTTGTTGTTCCGATCGGTACAGGTCTTGGGGCTGCGATCATCGTAGACGGTAAAGTGATCACAGGTGCAAAAGGTGCAGCAGGTGAAGTCGGACATATCCATGTAGATGATGAGATCGAACAGGCTTGCGGCTGTGGTGCGGTAGGCTGTGTAGAACAGTTTTCATCAGCAACAGGTCTTGTAAGAATGGCGAAAAAGTTAGTTACGGAAACTGACAGGGAAACTTCTCTTAGAGATCTGGAAGAGATCACAGCAAAAGACGTGATCGATGCTGCAAAAGCAGGTGACAAAGCAGCAGATGAAATCTTTGATAAATTCTGTGACTGCTTAGGATATTCCCTTGCAGCAACAGCGGCAGTGATCGATCCTGAAATCTTTATCATCGGCGGCGGTGTTTCCAAAGCAGGTCAGGTTCTGGTAGATCGTGTGCAGGCATATTTTGTAAAATATGTATGGCCGGGCTGCCGTGGAATCAAATTTGCACTGGCTGAATTAGGCAATGATGCAGGAATCTATGGTGCAGCAAGCATGATCATCAGCTAATCGCAGAAGAAAAGTTTATAAAAACAGTTGCCGAAAAGCAACATAAAGAAAATGCTGTCGCAGATGCGGCAGCATTTTTTGTAGTGTAATAAATTTTATTTACGTTTCCATGTAGCCGGAAGGAGCAGCAGCATGATCGGATAAAGTTCCAAGCGTCCGATGAGCATTCCAAGCATCAGGACAAATTTTGAAAATACAGAGTAACTTCCAAAGTTGCTCATAGGACCAACACCTGCAAGTCCAGGTCCGATGTTGTTGAACGTTGCTGCCACAGCAGTAAAATTCGTTGTAAAATCAAAATTATCAAGACTGATCAAAAGAACTGCACCAAGGAAAAATGTCCAGTAGATCACCAGATATACCTGAGAGGTTCTTAAAACATCGGCACTGATCACGTGACCGTCGATCCGGATCTTTTTGATCTCTCTTGGATGGATCATAATGGATAATTCTGCTTTTGCACTCTTTAAAAGCATCAGCATACGGGAAATCTTAAAACCGCCTGCCGTACTTCCTGCACAGGCACCGATGATCATTAAGATCACTAAGATCATTTTTGAAAATTCCGGCCAGAGATCAAAGTCTGTGCTGGAATATCCGGTAGTGGTAATGATGGAGCCAACCTGAAAGAATGCATGTTTGATGGATTCAGCGACAGAACCATATAAATGCATGATATTTAAGGTGATGGCTGCAACAGAGATCAAAATGATCCCAAGATACCAGCGGACTTCTTCCAAATGAAATGCTTCTTTGAATCGTTTGGAAATGATCAAAAAGTAAAAGCTGTAATTGATACCGCTGATGATCATAAAAAATGTAATGATATTTTGCTGCAGGGAAGTATAGCTTCCAAGGCTGTCATTTTTAATACCGAAACCACCGGTTCCTACCGTACCGAACGTAAGTGTCAGTGTGTCAAACAGTGGCATTTTGGCGAGTAAAAGAACCACAAGCTGAATGATCGTGATAACGATATACATTCCGTAAAGGATCTGTGCCGTATTTTTTACTTTTGGTACAAATTTGTCTACAGACGGTCCCGGAGATTCTGCTTTCATCAGCTGCATGGTGGATCCGCTGATCACCGGAAGCAGGGAAAGGATGAATACGAAAACACCCATACCGCCAACCCAGTGGGTAAAACTGCGCCACATGATACTGGTGTGGCTCAATGCTTCTACGTTAGATAAAACGCTCGCTCCGGTAGTCGTAAAACCGGAAATCGTTTCAAAAAGTGCATCTACATAAAATGGAATATCTCCGTTTAAAGTAAACGGCAAAGCTCCGAAGATACTAAGTACAACCCAGCCGAGAGCGACGGTTACGGAACCGTCACGGGTATACAGCTGTTTATTTTTTGGCTCTTTCAGGCTGATGAGTTTTCCGATCAGGTAGGAAAATAAAGCAACACCGATAAAAGCATAAACCTCTTTTTCACCATAGATCAGTCCGGTAACGATCGGAAGGAGCATCAAAAGCCCTTCATATTTGAGCAGATGCCCTAAGATGAAAATGATCATGGAGTAATTCATACAGCTCGATCCTCCAGAATATCTTCAATATCAGACAGACGGTAACCGGAAAGAACGACCATAACGGTATCTCCAACCTGAATCATATCTTGTCCGCCCGGGAAGATCACGCGGCCGTTTCGATAGATAGAACCGATCAGTGTGTTTTTTCTAAGCCGCAGCTGCTGAAGCGGGATATCTGTGATACCGGATCTGTCCGTAATATTAAATTCCAGTGCCTCTGCTTTTCCATTTGCCAGTTTATACAGTGTTTCAACGTTATTGTCATTCTGAGCAGCACTGGCAGAGCGGACATATTTGACGATATAGTTTGCGGTAGTAACTCTTGGGTAAATGATGCTTCCAAGATCCAATTTATCGATGACGTTCTGAAAACTCATACGATTGACTTTGGTAACCGTTTTTGCCTTGGAATTCGCATTTACATGAAGTGCCAGCAGGATATTTTCTTCATCGAGACCTGTCAGGCAGGCAAAACCGCCGGCAGTCCTGAAATCTTCCTGTTCCAGAACGGATTCATCAGTGGCATCGCCTAAGATGATCGTTGCCTGAGGGAGCTCTTCACTTAAAAAGTCCGCACGGGCAGGATTCTGTTCGATGATCGTAACATCGATCCCGGAAGCGATCAGTGCTTTTGCAAGATAATAAGAAATCTTTCCGCCGCCGGCAAGGATCGCATTTTTTACCGGATTTTTCATGATATTGGCATTTTTAAAGAAAGAGATCGCATTCTTACGATTGGAAGCAATGGCGATGATATCATTTTCTTCAAAAACGAAATTACCGTTTGGAATGATCACTTCTTCATTACGGATGACTTCACATACCAGAACATTGACCTTTAATTTCTGGTGAAGGTTGGAAAGCTGCAGCCCGATGAGCGGTGAATCTTTCGTCAGTTTGCAGTGGAGCATTTCCACATGTCCTCTGGCAAATGTATCAACACGGATCGCAGAAGGGAACTGGAACATTTTTGCAATTTCCCTTGCAGCGGTCAGCTCCGGATTGATGATCATGGCAAGCCCGAATTCTTCTTTTAAGAAATCAATTTCTGAATTATAGATCGGATTACGTACACGGGCGATGGTCTGGCAGTTTCCGGTTTTTTTAGCGATCAGACAGCAGAGCAGGTTTTCTTCATCAGAGCCTGTCACTGCGATCACAAGATCGGCAGTTGCAGCACCGGCTTCTAAAAGTGTCTGGTAACTGACACCGTTTCCGACAACGCCCATCGTATCTAAATTATCAGTAATCTCCTGAACTTTTTTGGCATTTTGGTCTACAACGATAATGTTGTGATCTTCATTGCTGAGCTGTTCGACGAGGGTATATCCTACTTTTCCACAGCCTACAATAATGATATTCATATTACTCTCCTTATGAATGTTGAAATTTGGGAAAAATCCCCACGTTGGCTATTATACCACCAGCAATATAAAAAGCTAGTG
>CAZWLV010000144.1:0-4034 GCA_964634715.1 uncultured Lachnoclostridium sp.
TTTACCCCACATTTGTGGTAGTTTTAAAGTTGAAGGGATTGGAGGAAGAGATTATGGGGATGATTTCCAGAATCAAAGAAGAAATTCGAGTCATTCAGGAACGTGACCCGGCGATCAAAAGTCCGATGGAAGTTCTTCTGTATCCGAGTTTTCAGGTAATGCTCAGATACAGAGTTGCTCATAAACTATATCAGAAAAAACACTTTTTTATGGCACGTTTTATTTCACAGAAAGCAGCCAGAAAGACAGGAATCGAGATTCATCCGGGTGCCACCATCGGAAACGGACTGTTTATCGATCATGGTGCCGGTGTTATCATCGGCGAAACGGCTGTGATCGGCAACAATGTAACGCTGTATCAGGGAGTGACGCTTGGAGGAACCGGAAAAGAAACCGGAAAACGTCATCCGACATTAGGAGATAATGTGATGGTCAGTGCCGGAGCTAAGATTTTAGGATCGTTTACCATAGGAGAAAATTCTAAGATCGGTGCAGGATCGGTCGTATTAAAGCCGGTTCCGCCGAATTGTACGGTGGTAGGTGTTCCGGGAAGGATCGTAAAGCAGGATAACAAAAAGCTGCCTTGTTCCGATCTTGATCAGGTAAATCTGCCTGACCCGGTATTAGATGCCATTACAGAACTTCAGAAAGAAAACCGTGAGTTAAAGAAAGCAGTAGCAAGATTACAAAGGGAGATAGAAAATGATCAGAATTTATAACACAGAAACAAAGAAAAAGGAAGAATTTGTTCCGATCGAAGAAGGAAAAGTAAGAATGTATGTATGTGGTCCGACCGTATATAATTTTATCCACATCGGAAATGCAAGACCGATGATCGTATTTGACACGGTTCGCCGTTATTTTGAATACAAAGGATATGATGTAAACTTTGTATCAAACTTTACAGATGTAGATGACAAGATCATTAAAAAAGCCATCGAAGAAGGTGTATCAGCAGAAGAGATTTCTCAAAGATACATTGCAGAATGCAAAAAAGATATGGCAGGCATGAACATCAAACCGGCGACGACACATCCTCTGGCAACACAGGAGATCGATGGAATGATCGACATGATCAGCACACTGGTAGAAAAAGGCTATGCATATCCGGTCAATGGAACGGTATATTTCCGTACAAGAAAATTTGATGCTTATGGAAAATTATCACATAAAAATTTAGATGACCTCAGAGCTGGAAACCGTACACTGCTCGTATCAGGCGAAGATGAAAAAGAAGATCCGTTAGATTTCGTACTTTGGAAACCGAAAAAAGAAGGAGAACCTTTCTGGGTTTCTCCATGGGGAGAAGGAAGACCGGGCTGGCATATCGAATGCTCCGTAATGTCTAAAAAATATCTGGGCGAACAGATCGATATCCACGGCGGCGGAGAAGATCTGGTATTCCCTCATCATGAAAATGAGATCGCACAGAGCGAAGCATGCTGTGGAAAGCTCTTTACAAGATACTGGATGCACAATGCATTTTTGAACATTGATAATAAGAAAATGTCCAAATCTTTAGGAAATTTCTTTACCGTGCGTGAGATCAGCGAAAAATATGATCTTCAGATCCTTCGTTTCTTTATGCTTCAGGCACATTACAGAAGTCCGCTGAATTTCAGTGCGGAACTGATGGAGGCTTCCAAAAACAGTCTGGAACGTATCGTGACAGCTGCATCAAATTTAAAACATCTGATGAAAAACAGTGAAGAAAAAGAACTGTCCGCAGAAGAAAGTGCAGCACTGGAAGAAGCAAAAGCATTTGCATCAAAATTTGAAGAAGCAATGGATGATGACTTTAATACGGCAGATGCCATTGCAGCAGTGTTTGAACTTGTAAAATTTATCAATACACATACAGGAACGGAAAACTCTAAAGTTTACTTAGAAACTTTAAAGAATGATTTGACAAGTCTTTGCGATATTTTGGGTGTGATCGTAGAAAAAGAAGAGGAACTGCTGGATACAGAGATCGAAAATCTCATTGCAGAAAGACAGGCAGCAAGAAAAGAAAGAAACTTTGCAAGAGCTGATGAGATCCGTAATGAACTGTTAGAAAAAGGAATCATTCTGGAAGATACCCGTGAAGGAGTAAAATGGAAACGAGCATAGATTTAAAAGAAAAATTTGTGAAAGAATTTGACATTGAAAAACAGGATATCAGAACGTATTCACCGCTGACACTTGCCTATATCGGAGATGCAGTCTTTGAACTGGTCGTTCGGACAGTTTTGGTGGAACGGAAGAATACACAGCCGGAAAAGCTCCATAAAGCAGCTACGAAGGTCGTAAAAGCGGAAACACAGGCAAAGATGATCGAAGTTTTAAAGGAAGATCTGACAGAAAAAGAACTTTCCATATATAAACGGGGACGTAATGCCAAGGCAGTTACGAGAGCAAAAAATGCAACAATGTCAGAATACAGAAGAGCGACGGGGTTTGAAGCACTGATGGGTTATCTCTACTTAAATGGAGAAACGGAACGGATGCTGGAACTAATTCATGCCGGAGTAGAAAAAGCAGAGGTAACATTATGAGATATGAAGAATTAACGATCGAAGGGCGAAATGCAGTGATCGAAGCATTTCGTTCCGGAAAGACCATTGATAAGGTATTTATATTAGACGGATGTCAGGACGGGCCGATCCAGACGATCAAAAGAGAAGCAAAAAAACATGACTGCATCGTGCAGTTTGTAAAAAAAGAACGTCTTGATCAGTTGTCAGAAACAGGACATCATCAGGGAGTCATTGCTTATGCAGCGGCTTATGAATATGCAGAAGTGGAAGATATCTTACAGATCGCAAGAGAAAAAAATGAACCGCCGTTTATCTTTCTTTTGGATAATATCGAAGATCCGCATAATCTGGGTGCGATCATCCGTACTGCCAATCTGGCAGGTGCTCACGGTGTGATCATACCGAAAAGAAGAGCAGCAGGACTGACTGCAACGGTAGCCAGAACATCGGCAGGTGCGTTAAACTATACACCGGTAGCAAAAGTGACCAATCTGGCAAATACGATCGAAGACTTAAAAAAAGAAGGTCTTTGGTTTGTCTGTGCAGATATGGGCGGTGAAGTGATGTATGATCTGAATCTGAAAGGTGCCATTGGTCTGGTGATCGGCAATGAAGGAGAAGGTGTAAGCCGTCTTGTGAGGGAAAAATGCGATTATATCGCATCAATTCCGATGAAAGGAAATATTGATTCGCTGAATGCATCGGTTGCTGCCGGTGTACTGGCTTATGAAATTGTTCGACAGAGATTGAGCTGATGAAAGATTTTAAAGATTATAGTGATGAAGAACTGATTCGCCGGCTGCGTGCCGGCGAAAAGAAGATTGAAGAATATCTGCTGGAAAAGTACAAGCCGTTTGTAAAAAGCAAATGCCGTGTACTGTTTTTAGTAGGCGGTGACAGGGAAGATCTGATACAGGAAGGCATGATCGGTCTTTTTAAGGCGATCCGTGATTTTGATACTGAAAATGGTGCCTATTTTGCCTCTTTTGCAAAACTTTGTGTAGAACGGCAGCTTTATACGGCGATCGAAGCCGCAGGGAGAAAGAAGAATATTCCATTAAATTCCTATGTTTCACTCTCGGAAGAAGCAGACAATCTTATTGATCGGGGAATTGAGGAAGCGGTGATCGAAAAAGCCAGTTATCAGCAAAATTATCAATATATCCAGAAACTGTTAAGTCCGATGGAAAGAGAAGTGCTGGAATATTATCTGGAAGGAAAGGATTATACGGAGATTGCGGTAATTCTGGGGAAAAAAGATAAATCCATTGATAATGCCCTGCAGAGGATCAAGGCGAAGATACGAAAAAATCTTCAGTTATAAAAAATGAGTGAAATCTGAAAAAAATGCTTGCAAAATCATTTGTTTAATACTATACTAAGCAAGTACGGTTCGTTGGTCAAGCGGTCAAGACGCCGCCCTCTCACGGCGGAAACACGGGTTCGATTCCCGTACGGACTGCGATTAAGCCATCCTCATTTCGGGGGTGGCTGTTTTTGTTTCATAGGAAAGAC
>CAZWLV010000145.1:0-4031 GCA_964634715.1 uncultured Lachnoclostridium sp.
TCATCACCGATCATGGCACCAAACTTTTTCAGTCCTGTTTCCAGATCTCCTTCCGGCGTATGTACTTTTACAAGTTTTTTATCAGATTTCACATTGGAAGTAATGCTTCCTGCACCCATATGTGCTTTATAGCCCAAAACCGAATCTCCGACATAATTATAATGCGGAACCTGTACTTTATTAAATAACACAACATTTTTCAGTTCTGTAGAATTTCCTACCACTGCACCTTCTCCGACGATCGCATTACCACGGATAAATGCACAATGACGTACTTCTGCATTTTTCCCGATGATCGCTGGTCCATGGATATATGCCGTTTCAAATACGGTTGCCGATCTTGCGATCCACACATCTTCCCCTACTTTATCATATTCTTCCGGATCCAGTGTTTCTCCCAGTTCTTTGATAAAAGAACCAATCTTCGGCAGCACTTCCCATGGATAAGTCACTCCCTGAAACAACTCTTTTGCGATAGTTTCATCAAGATTATAGTTTTCCTTCAACGTCAATTCTTTCATACTATATACATCTCCTATTTCAATTTTTTAACAGCTTTATATCTACATTGTATTGCTTTCATCTGTCTTTTGTTTGAATATAAATTTTTTGAGATAAAAATACCTTACGAATTCGCAGTGTGGATTTTACCATGCACCTGACTTGTAAAAATCCAGTTACTGAAAGTTATTTATAATATTGTGCCGCAATATCAAAATGTGGTTTCAAAGAATACTGATTGTTCGACTGGAGTACCCTTGCCGTACACCGGTTGATAAATCCTTCCAGTTTTTCCATATATTCTTCATTCGTGATCGTACCTTCTGCTACACCGGTCAGACCTTTTTCCCAGCTTGCTGTCAGATCGGCACGAAGGAGCGGTGAAATCGATGCATTGACCACATCATAGATCATTTCTCCTAAAAGTGTCGGTGTCAGGATCTGTGTTTTTTTATTCAATGCAATATATTTGTTATTGACCAGTTTTTTCAAAATCTCTGCACGGGTCGCACTGGTACCGATCCCGCTGCCCTTGATCTGGGCACGAAGATCTTCATCTTCAATGAGCTGTCCTGCATTTTCCATGGCAAGGATCATCGAACCGGAATTGTATCTCTTTGGCGGAGAAGTTTCCCCTTCCTTGATCTCGGTATCTTCCATGGTCAGTTTACTTCCCTTTCTCAAGGTTTTCAAGACTTCCATAAACTCTGCATCACATTTCATTTCTTCCGAATCCGCTTTCTTCTTATCAAAAGAATTCGGAACCACTTTCAAATATCCTTCATTTACAAGGATCTTGAAATTTGCAAAAAACTGCTCCTGATCTGCTAAAATATTCAGCCCTACTTTCTGATATTCCGCAGGCGGATAAAAAATGCTTAAAAATCTGCGGACAATCGTTTCATAAACCTTCTCCGCTGTGGCAGACACACTTTTTAATGCATTCAGCCCCTGTCCGGTAGGAATGATCGCATAGTGATCCGTGATCTGTTTATCATTGACATATTTGGTCGATGCGATCTTTTTATAGCTTCCCATTTCGAGAACTTCCTGTGCAAACTCTGCCACATGTGCATAGTTGCGAAGTCCGCTGATATTTTTATAGATTTCCTTTGAAACTGCTGTTGACAATACCCTTGCATCTGTTCTTGGATAAGTTACCAGTTTTTTTTCATACAGTTCCTGCACGATCTTCAAAGTTTCATCCGGACTGATCTTAAACATCTTAGAACATTCATTTTGAAGTTCTGCCAGATTGAATAGCAACGGTGCATTTTTTAATTCTTTTTTCTTTTCCGCTTTTAAAACTTCGGTCTCTTTTGGAAATGGTTCCAGAGATTTCTGCAGTTTTTCTGCATCTTCCCGTTTTAAAAACCCATTTTCTTTATACAATAACGGTGACTGATAGTACGGTGTTCCCTGTACCGCACGCCACTCTCCGTCAAATTTTCGCCCCTGAAGGTCAAATTTTCCAAGCACACGATAAAACGGTGTTTTAACAAAGCTTCTAATTTCCCGTTCCCTGCGAACGATCATTCCCAAAACACAGGTCATCACACGCCCCACAGAGATCACGACATAACGCTCATTCAGGTAGCTTGCCACCGCATTGCCGTATTTTAAAGATAATAATCTGGAAAAATTAATTCCCATCAGATAATCTTCTTTTGCCCGAAGATAGGCTGCATTGGACAGGTTATCGTATTCTGACAGGTCTTTTGCTTCCCGGATCCCTCTGTTGATCTCCTCTTCTGTCTGGGAATCGATCCACACACGTTTTCTTGTCTTTCCATGCACATTTGCCATCTGTTCTACCAGACGGTAAATGTATTCTCCTTCACGTCCGGAGTCCGTACACACATAGATTGTATCTACGTCAGGACGGTTCAGCAGATTGGAAACGATCTGAAACTGTTTTGCCACCCCGGGGATCACTTCATATAAAAATTTATCCGGCAAAAACGGCAGCGTTTCCAAGCTCCATTTTTTATATTTTGCATCATATTTTTCCGGATAACTCATCGTTACCAGATGACCGACACACCATGTTACGACCGCCGTGTCGCCTTCCAGATAACCATCATGCTTTTTCATCGTTATTTTTAATGCTTTTGCGAATTCCTGAGCAACACTCGGTTTTTCCGCAATAAACAAAGATTTACTCATATTTACCTCACACATTTATGATTTTTTTAATATAGCACAAATAAAAATAAAAATATAGTCTTGCTTCCGAAAACATGTTAGTATGTAAGACATATAAAATAAACATTTTTCTTTTGGAGTACCGTTTCTGTTCCATCATTTTCGGTGCTAAACATATATTACCAAGCAATATCACTTAAATTTTAAGGAGTCATTATGAACGTTACAGCGATCATTTCCGAATATAACCCTTTGCATAAGGGACATTTATATCATATAGAAGCTGCAAGAAAAGAAACCAATGCCGATTTTATCATTGCCATCATGAGCGGCGATTTTGTCCAGCGGGGAACTCCTGCGATCTTAGATAAATATACCCGTGCAGAAGCAGTTTTAAGATCCGGTGCAGATCTGGTGCTGGAACTTCCGGTCATGTACGCTTCTGCCAGTGCAGAATTTTTTGCCATGGGTGCCGTGTCTTTGGCAGATACCCTTGGAATCGTAGATCATCTCAGTTTTGGAAGTGAATATGGAAAAGCAGAAAAATTTATGGAGACAGCCAATCTTTTGCTGACAGAACCGGAAGAGATCAAACTTCCTTTAAAAACGGCTCTAAAAAATGGTCTCTCTTATCCGGCCGCCAGAGCTTTTGCTGTCAAAACTGCCTATCCGGAGCTTTCCGATGTTCTGGATCAGCCAAATAATATTTTAGGGGTAGAATACTGCAAAGCACTTTTAAAACGAAACAGCCGGATCAAACCTCATACGATTCAAAGAAAAGGACAGGATTATCATTCTGTGGAAACAGATGCCGGCTTTGCATCTGCTACCGGAATCCGTAGCCTTTTAGAACAGTCTTTTAACGAAAATGAAACTCTTTTGGAAGCACAGCTCGCCCCTGCTTCTTATGAACTTCTAAAAAAATATGCAACACAGCCATTTTTAAATGAAAATGACTTTTCCCTGCTGCTGCATTATAAACTGCTCAGCGAAAATCGTTCTCATCTGACAGAATATTTTGGAGTCAATCAGGATCTGTCCAACCGGATTTATAAAAATCTGAATGCTTTTGAGAGTTTTTCTTCTTTTGCAGAACTTCTGAAAACAAAAAACACCACCCGCACAGCGATCAACCGTGCATTGCTCCATATTCTGCTGGATATCAAAACTTCTGACGTTCAGGCCGTTACCAACCGCGGCTGTGTTGATTATATCCGTGTATTAGGTTTTCGAAAAAAAGCAGCAGGATTATTAAAAGAATTTTCAGACATTCCGGAAGTCCCATTGATCACGAATCTGTCCGATGCACCTGTTCTTTGCGAAACAGATATCCGTGCAGACCAGATCTATCAGATGGCTGTAAGCCACAAATACAAACTTCCGAT
>CAZWLV010000146.1:0-4023 GCA_964634715.1 uncultured Lachnoclostridium sp.
AAGTAGGCCGTTATCTGGGCTGGTATTATAAAAAAGACGGTTACAGACCACAGATCGTGATCGGAAAGGATACAAGAAGAAGCAGTTATATGTTTGAATATGCACTGGTTGCAGGACTGACAGCTTCCGGAGCAGATGTTTCCCTGCTTCATGTAACGACGACACCAAGCGTATCTTATGTGGTAAGAACCGAAGGCTTTGACTGCGGCATCATGATCTCAGCAAGCCACAATCCGTTCTATGATAATGGGATCAAGATCATTAACGGACAGGGACAGAAAATGGATGCAGAAGTAGAAGCGAAGATCGAGCAGTACATTGACGGCGAGATGGGTGAGCTTCCGCTGGCAAAAGAAGAAGAGATCGGCTGTGCGACAGATTTTTCAGCAGGAAGAAACCGTTATATCGGTTATCTGATCTCTCTGCCGACACGTTCCTTTAAAAATAAACGAGTAGGGCTGGACTGTTCTAACGGAAGTGCCTCTGCCATCGCAAAAAGCGTTTTTGATGCTTTAGGAGCAAAAACGTATGTGATCCATAACGATCCTGACGGAACAAACATCAATACAAACTGCGGATCGACACACATTGAAGCATTGCAGCAGTTTGTAAAAGAACATCAGCTGGATGTCGGTTTTGCTTATGACGGAGATGCGGATCGCTGTCTGGCAGTAGATGAACATGGAAATCTGATCGATGGCGATCTGATCATGTACATTTGCGGTAAATATATGAAAGAATGCGGAAAATTACAGGATGATACGGTAGTGACAACGATCATGTCAAATCTTGGATTATATAAGGCATTTGACAGAGAAGGCATCCGATATGAAAAAACAGCAGTCGGTGATAAATATGTCTATGAAAATATGGTGAAAAACGGCTATTCCCTCGGTGGAGAACAGTCCGGTCATATCATTTTCAGCAAACATGCTACCACAGGAGATGGAATCCTGACTTCTTTAAAATTGATGGAAGTTATGCTGGAAAAGAAAACGACACTTGGAACCATTGCTTCCGAAGTAAAGATCTATCCGCAGCTTCTTCAGAACCTGAAAGTAACGGATAAAGACCTTGTGCTGAATCATCCGGTCGTAAAAGAGGCTGAAAAGGCAGTAGAAGAAGCACTTGGAGATAATGGCCGTCTTCTGGTACGTGCAAGCGGTACAGAACCGCTGCTGCGTGTCATGGTAGAAGCAGAAACACAGGAACTTTGTGAAAAATATGTGACAGAAATTATAGATGCTATGAAATCAGTCATGTAATGTGATAAGGAGAAAAACAGAATGAAAAAAACAGCGTTGGTGATTATGGCAGCCGGTCTTGGCAGCCGTTTTGGTGAAGGATTAAAACAGCTTGCAAAAGTAGGACCGAGCGGAGAGATCATTATGGATTATTCGATCCATGATGCACTGGAAGCCGGATTTAACAAGATCGTGTTCATCATCAGAAAAGATATTGAGGCAGACTTCAAAGAAGTGATCGGCAACAGGATTGAACAGATTGCAGAAGTTGCTTATGTTTATCAGGAACTTGATAAATTACCGGAAGGCTTTACAAAGCCGGCAGACAGAACAAAACCTTTTGGAACAGGGCATGCCGTACTGTGCTGTAAAGATGTTGTGAAAGAACCATTTGTCGTGATCAATGCAGATGATTACTACGGAAAAGAAGCGTTTGTAAAAGTACATGATTTCCTTGTACAGGATCATTCGGAAGAAGAAAAACTTCAGTTCTGTATGGCAGGCTTCATTTTGGGCAATACTTTAAGTGATAACGGAGCAGTTACCAGAGGACTTTGTCAGGTAGATGAAAAAGGACATCTGAGAAAAGTAGTAGAAACCGGCGGACTGGTAAGAACAGCAGACGGTGCCGGAATCGAAAAAGAAGACGGCAGCGTAGAACCGACAGATGCAGGTGTTTATGCATCCATGAATATGTGGGGATTCACACCGGAAATGCTGGAGATTCTGGAAGAAAATTTTGTGGACTTTTTAAACAGCATTCCGGAAGGAGACATCAAAAAAGAATATCTTCTCCCGTCAGTTGTTGATGCACAGATCCAGAACGGAAAAGCAGAAGTATCAGTTCTGGAAACAAAAGACCGCTGGTTTGGTGTTACCTATAAGGAAGATAAACCATTTGTAATGAATTCTTTTAAAGCACTTGTCGAAGCAGGTGTTTATAAAGAAAAGCTGTTTTCATAAGAAAGGTATTTATGACAATAGAATTTAAAAGGCCGGTAATCGAGGATAAAGCCATGGTTACCGGCTATATCAAACAGAAAAATTCCAGAAGCTGTGAAGATACGTTTGGAAATCTGCTCTTATGGGCAAGATTTTATGATATCAGGATCGCAGAAGTGGAAGGAATGCTGGTGTCAGCGACATTTGGAAAAAAGATCAGTTTTCATTATCCGTATGGTGCCGGAAATGTAAAAAAATGTCTCGAAACATTGATGGAATATGCAAAAGAACAGGGACAGGAATTTGTCATGCATTGTGTGACACCGGAAGAGTTTCAGGAACTGGAACAGCTTTTTCCGGGAGAATTTGAGATCGAATATCATCGGGATATTGCAGATTATGTCTATGAAGCGGAAAAACTTAAAACATTGTCCGGAAAGAAATATCACGGAAAGAAAAATCATTGTAATAAGTTCAAAAAAACGTATGAGAACTGGGAATATGTTTCGATGACTGCGGAACATACGGAAGAAGCATTCCAGCTGCTGCTGCAATGGAAAAATATCAATGAATGCATGAAAGATCATGATAAAAATGCAGAAAGCTGCGTGGCATCGAATTATCTGCGTTTGTTTGATGAGCTGGATGTCTGCGGCGGTCTGTTAAGGGTAGATGGACAGGCAGTGGCGTTCTGCATCGGAGAGCTGGCGGCAGAAGACACGATGGTGGTTCATATCGAAAAGGCACTGACGGAATACGAAGGAGCCTATACCATGATCAATCAGCAGTTTGTAGAACATGAATGTTCCCATGTAACTTATGTGAACAGGGAAGAAGATACGGGAGATGAAGGGCTGCGTAAGGCAAAATTGTCTTACCGACCGGTGTTTATGGTGGAAAAAGGAACTGTAAAGAGGAAAAAGTAACAGATAGGGGCGTTATTTATGAAGAAAATATATTTTATCTATAATCCTCACTCCGGTAAGGAACAGATCAGCTCAAAATTAAGTGAGATCATACAGGTTTTGGCAGAAAAAGAAAATGAATTGACCGTTGTACCGACGACAGGATATCTGGATGCGGTAGAACGTCTGACCAATCTTCCTGACGGATATGATCTGGTGGTCTGCAGCGGCGGTGACGGTACGTTAGACGAAGTAGTTACGGGAATGATGAAAAGAACACCGGAAAGAAGAGTTCCCATCGGATATATTCCGGCAGGAACGACCAACGATTTTGCAAGAAGTCTGGAAATTCCGCGAAATATGCCGGAAGCAGCCAGAAATATCATGCAGGGAACAGCATTTCCATGTGATGTAGGTTCTTTTAATGATGATTCCTTTGTATACATTGCTTCTTTCGGAATTTTTACGGAAGTATCTTATAGCACCAAGCAGGAGATCAAGAACGTGCTGGGGCATATGGCGTACATTCTGGAAGGGATGAAGAGTCTTTATAATATTAAGTCTTATTATATGAAGATCACCAGTGAAGAAATGGAATTTGAGGGAGATTTTCTTTTTGGAATGGTTACAAACTCCAAATCAGTTGCCGGATTTAAAGGACTCGTCAGAGGAGATGTGCAGTTTGATGACGGCGTGTATGAAGTGACCTTTATCAGAAGACCGAGAAATCCGTTAGAGCTGCAGGAGATTCTGGCCGCACTGCTCAAAGAAGAGCTGGACTCGCATTATATGTACTCGTTCCGTACCAGACATCTGACCGTGGAAGCGGAAGAAATGGTTCCGTGGACATTAGACGGAGAATTCGGCGGAGAGCATCAAAATGTGGAAATTTCTAACAATCAGAAAGCCATCGATATTATCATAAAAAAATA
>CAZWLV010000147.1:0-3999 GCA_964634715.1 uncultured Lachnoclostridium sp.
TTTGCAGCTGCAATAATACCATCAAAACCTGCTGCCTGAATATACTGTTCTAATGTCAGTTTTCCATTACCAGTCGTACCCCTTACAAGATTATATAATCTGGAACAGATCGTGTACTCTTTTCTTACTCCGGCAAGTTCTGATTCCTGCGATGTGATCTTTTCGAGCTTTATTTCATTTCCCTGTAACCTGTTCCTGATCTGATTCACCGCATTCCGTTCTTTCTCAATCTCTGTTTGCTGCTGCCTGCACTGTTCTTCTAATAACTTCACATCAACAAATTTCCGCCCCTCAGCATTTTTCTTAGCATCTTCTAACTTTGTTCTGTTGATCGTTACTTCCTGACTGTAATCATTCAGCTCTTTCTCTGTTTCTGTAAGTTTTTTCTCCGGAATAACAAATATGAGCATCTGATCAACCGTTTCAAACTTTGCCTCTTTTACCGCAGTTTCAAGTTTCCGTCTCGCTTCTTCTTCCGCTGTTTTTTCTCCCAGCAGCGATTTTTCTAATGTTTCTAAAGCAGCTTTTTCTGATACGAACGTTTCATCTGCTCTCTTCTTTTCCTCTTTTGCAAGATCGATCTGCCTCAAAATCCGCTTCGCTTTTGCCTGTGCTTTTGCACTCTCCTCTGCCGCTGTTTTCCAACTGTCAAAGCTAAGTTTTGACAATGTCGCTAATACCGCTTCTTTTTCTGCTTTTTCTGTTACAACATCCTGCTTTCTTTTTGCAAATCCTTCCTTATCTTTTACCAGTTTTTCAGATTCTGTTCCCCGTGCATTCTCAAGATCTTTTTCTGCTTTTCTAAGATGTTCTACAGCCGTTTTCAACTCTTTTTGCTGTACCGTACACTCTTCAAACTTTTTCTCAAGAATGCCTTGAGCTTCTTTGATACCAGTTATAAGTGCATCAATTCCTTCATAGGAACCTGTATTTTCCAAAAGCGGACTTTCCAAACACTCTAAAATTTCGCACTGAAGCTGTTCTTCATACTGCAACAGTGACGTTTTAGCTGTTTCTGCCGCCGTATTTGCATTTGATTTTTCTTCCTGAAGATGTTCTTCCTGAGCCTTCCGCCTTTCCAGTTCTTCTTCCGTAACTGCATGACTTGGAATTTTTGCCGGTTCCGGATGATGTACCGATCCGCAAACAGGACATTTCTTTCCTTCTTCAAGATCTTTCGCCAGAATCCCTGCCCGACAATCTCCCAGAATCTTTTCAGCCTCTATCCTTTCCTGATTTGCTATCTCATAAGCAGCAAACGCTTTTTGGTAAGCTTTCTGTTTTCTGGTAAGATTCTCAATCCGTCGTTCTCTTTCAGGAATCTTATTACGGAATATTTTATCAATATCACTTAACAATTCCTGATACTTCTCCCTAAGAGCCTTGATCTCCGTCCATTTTTCAGGCGTATCTTTCAGTTTTTGGATTGTTTCCGTTAATCTTTGAATCTTACATTTTAGTTCATTTTCTCTCTCTTCAATCTCTTTTTCTTCACCAGCAAAACCTTCCTCAGTTCTTTTCAAATTTACAAGATCTGTGGTCAGGTTTTCTTTCTGCCGATACTTTTCCGCTTCTTCCCCGATCTTATCAACCAGTTTTTGAAGTTTTTCCGCTTCCGGTGCCTCTGTCTCTGCCTTTTTTAATACCAGATCTACATCTGCGGCTTTTTCCTCTGCTTCCTGAACCGCTCTCTTTTTTTCTTCTATCTGACCTGCCACCCCTTTGACAGAGGTTTCTTTTTCTTTCCATGATAAATAAATCGGATGCACTTCTCTGACTGCAGCTTTCTGCCGATCCAAAAGTGCTTCCTTTTTCTCCATCTCGGTTTTCTTTTGTCTGAGTTTTTCTTTCTCTGCCATTAAATTTTCAAGACGAATGAGAAACCCATTATTCGTTTCCGCCATTGTCAGATCTTGCTTTTTCTTTTCATATACTTCTTCCAGTACCTTTAATCCTGATTCCGCTTTTTTCAGTCTGTTCTGATCTGATCCGATCACATTTTTCAGCATCTCTATCAATTCTTCAAGATTCCATGCACTTCCGGATTCTTTTGCCCGAAGCTGAAGATTTTCCAGTTCTCCTGACATTTCATCTTTCGGATCTGCGGAAACATCATTAAAATACTGAATGATACTGTTCTCAATTTTCACCTTGGATCTATACCCGGCATCCATCCGGTCTTTTAATTTATATTCGATATTTTTATATCCGCCTGTTTGAAAAATGGTACGCAGAATTTCCGTTCTCTCATTTGTTTTTGCATTGAGCAGGTTCCAGAACTCTCCCTGTGCGATCATTGCGATCTGCTTAAACTGATCTTCATCAATATGCAGAAGTTCCTTTACAGCTTTATCGACATTTACTTTTCCTTCGATCGGTACTCTGTCACTGGAATAAAAGATTACTTTTTCGCTGTCTGTTATGAAACCGCTGCCTCGCTGTTTTTTTCTTTCATACTCAGGTTTTCTCCAGATATGATATTCCTTCCCTTGATGTGTAAAATAGAAATCCACATAAGTCTCCGCTGAGTCTTCTGCATATTCACTTCTTAAGTTTTTGGTATCTCTAAATTTCCCACTGGTTTCTCCATAAAGAGCATAACAAACCGCATCAAAGATCGTCGTTTTTCCGGCACCGGTATCTCCGGAGATCAAAAATAAATTTTTCCCTTCAAACTGTGTAAAATCGATTTCCGGTACTTCTCCTGCATAAGGACCAAAGGCACTCATTTTTAATTTAATCGGCTTCATGCAATACACCTGCCTCTCTTGCGATCGTTTTCATTACATCCATTTCTTCTTTACTGATCTCACAACTGTAGATCTGTCTGTAAAAGTCGCTGATCAGTTCATCAAAAGATCTGTTTTCTGCAATCTTAGAAATATCAACCTGCTCGATTTCTCTCGAATGGGAATTATCATAATCAATCTTTACTGTATTTGGATAGACCTGCTGGAAAATCCCCATGGCATCATTGATAAAATCTTCATCTGTAAGCGTTGCATAGATAAAATCTTCCGGAGCAGTTACTTTCAACGGATCCAGTAACTCTTTCATGGTACCTTTGAGATGTCTCATATTTCTCATCGGCTTTATAGGAATCAATTCGATCTCTACATTCCCTTTTCCTGATATCGTGATCAACGGCACTGATTTTTCATTAGCAGCTTCACTAAGTGAATATTTAAGCGGCGAACCTGAATATCTGACTTCTTTCCTTCCAACCTGCTGTGGGGAATGGATATGTCCAAGTGCCACATAATCAAAACTGTCAAAACAGTCATAACCTATCTTTTCCACTGATCCGACACTTTGTGTTCCAAGACTCTCAGAACCTGACAGCTGCGGATCTTCACTTTTTCCCATGACAAATTGATGGGCTACAAGTACATTCACTTTCAATCTGTCAATGTCTGCCTGTGCAAGAACTGCTCGGACTGCATCATCATAAGACTCTATCTTTGCTTCCGGAAGATAGTGCCTTACCTGTGAAGCTTTCACAAACGGCAGTAAATAAAGCTCTGCTTCTTCCTGACCAATTTTTAAAGTCTGATGATAGAGATGACCGTCATATTTTGTAGAAATAAAAATGTGATTTGCCTCAAACAGATCACTTCCGTAATTCAGTCTTTCATCAGAATCATGATTTCCGCTTATCATATAAACAAAAATATTTCTCTTTGCCAAACTGCTCAGAAAATAGTTCAGCAGTCTGGTCGCAGCTTCACTCGGGATTGCCTTATCATAAACGTCTCCGGCAATCAAAACAGCATCGACAGACTGCCGATCTATCAATTCTAATAATTGTTCCAACAAATATTCCTGATCCTTGGTCAGGTCAAAATCCCCCAGAGATTTTCCTAAATGCAAATCTCCCAAATGCAGCAGTTTCATTGTTTTTCCTCCAGATTTTTTATGATATTTTCTTGTTTTAAATTGTTATGCTTAGTTTACCATGGATGATTTGTTTTTGAAACTACATACCTAATTTTTAACTTT
>CAZWLV010000148.1:0-3975 GCA_964634715.1 uncultured Lachnoclostridium sp.
CCGGAATCCACTGCACAGAGATACTTTCCGTCTGGTGTCAGGTTGACACTGTTGACATGAGGCATAAAATTTCGTTCTGCCACACTGCCGATTCCCTTATGGAACACTTCATCGGTCATTTCTCCTACGGTTCCATCCGGATTCAGACGCATTACCGTTACTTTTCCATCATGCCAGCCTGCCACAAACAGATAATGATCATCTTTATCTGTGGAAAGATAACATCCTCTCATCCCCTGAATGCTCATGGAATTCATCTCTTCCAGATCACCATCAGGAAGGATTTTGTACGAACGAACTCCTTCATCTGCGATAGAATACAGATATTTTCCATTATGTGATTTCTTAATATAGGAAGGATTGTTGATCCGTACCACTTTTCTTTCTTCCATACGGCCATTTTCCACATCAAGGTCATAGATATGGATTCCTTTGCTTTCTCCGTGAGTATAGGTTCCCACATAAGCTACGTATTTCTTCTCTGCCATCGTATCCCCTCTCAATTCTCCGTTATTATTTCCTTTATTTTATCTGACAAACGATTTGCTCAGGCTTCCTGCCTTTTCAGTGCTTCCGCAGTCGGTACATTTATGGATTTAACACAAACTTACGGATTACTTCTGCTACACCGCCCTCGTTATTATCAAGTTCTGTAATATAATTTCCGTATTTTTTCATCTCTGCTTTGGCATTTTTCATTACAGCTCCCACAGCTGCTGTTTCGATCATGGTAATGTCATTTTCCGCATCTCCTACCGCAACTGTATTTTCCATCGGGATCTGAAGATATTCTGACATCCAGCGGATCGCATTTCCTTTGTTGATCCCTGTCGGCACGATCTCCAGATACTCATTACAGGAAAAAAATACATCCATCTTTCCATCTGTATAATCCTGAATTTCTTTTCTGAAGCCTTCGATATGGGAATGTTCAAATCCATATGCCATCGCAAGGATCTTACACGGCTCCTGTCCGTTTAATTCTTCAAATACATCTTTTACTACTTTCCTTCTGCAATGTGTGGTGTTCTCATAATAAACACTTTCCGGTGTGTCATATTCGCAGATAAAGCTGTCTTCCGTATAGGTCTGTACGTGGATTTTTCCGTATTCATACGCTTTTTCAAATATATATCGAACCTGTTCTAACGGTAATGTTTTTTTATAGACTGCTTTCTTTTTTCCTGCATCATAGATCAGACCGCCATTATAAGTGATGGTAAAGCATCCCGGCTGATCCAGTCCGAGCATCGGAAGCAGACCGATCACACTGCTTAACGGCCGCCCTGTACAGACGATCACCTTATGCCCCTGCAAAAGTGCTTCATCAATCGCTTCTTTATTAACTTTGGGAAGATTTTTATTATCATCCAGTGCCGTTCCATCCATGTCCATAAAAATCATCTTCGTACTCATTTTTTCTACTCCTTCTGGTATCTTCCATGCATTTGTATATTTTCTTTAAAGAAACACACACTATCTTTATGCCACGATCCTGTTCATGACTTACCTGATAGCAAGCATGATGTTACGAATTCATTATAGGGAGATTTTATGACATTTTCAAGTAATTACGACCAAAACAAAAAAGATTTAAAAGAGCTGCTCCGTATTGACGAAAATTTTGATCTGATCTGCAAAGATACCTTAAGCGGCGGGAAAAGAGCCTGTATGTTTTTTACAGACGGCTTTTCTAAGGAAGAAACACTTCAAAAACTTTTAGATATTTTTCATCAGATCAAGCCCGAAGACATGCCGGACAACATCCAGTCCTTTATCAGCAGGCAGTTTCCTTATATGGAAGCCGAAATCTGCTCTTCGGTCGAACAGACTGCTACCCGGATCCTTTCCGGTATGTCTGTCTTTCTCATAGAAGGCTATCATGCTGCCCTCTGTGCTGACACCCGTACTTATCCCGCAAGAGGGATCGATCAGCCGGAAAAGGAAAAGGTTCTCCGAGGTTCCAGAGACGGTTTTGTAGAAACACTGGTTTTCAACACTGCCCTGATCCGCCGCAGGATCCGTGATCCGCAGCTGACGATGGAACTTTTTTCCGTAGGAAGCATTTCCCATACCGATGTTGTTTTATGCTATATGAAAAATCTCGCAGATCCTGTATTTTTAGAAGATATCCGCCAAAAGATCCAGAATATCCAAACACGTTCCCTGACCATGAACCAGACCAGTCTTGCTGAATGTCTCTACAAGCATCACTGGTACAATCCTTTCCCCAAATTCAAATATACGGAACGTCCTGATACGTCTGCTGCAAGCATTCTGGAAGGAAGTCTTGTCATCTTAGTCGATAATTCACCTTCTGCCATGATCCTTCCCGTCAGTCTGTTCGGTATTATGGAGGAAGCTGATGATTATTATTTTCCGCCGATCACCGGTACCTACCTGAGACTGGCACGTCTTCTCATCAGCATTGTCACCTTTTTCATCACACCGGTATTTTTGCTGCTTACCATGTATCCGGAGTGGATCCCCGAATGGCTTGCTTTTATCAGACTGACAGAATTTACGAATGTTCCTTTGATGTTCCAGTTTCTGATCTTAGAGATTGCCATCGACGGGCTCCGCCTTGCAGCCGTCAACACTCCCGGAATGCTGAGCACACCTCTTAGTATCGTTGCCGGTCTTGCCTTGGGTGAGTATGCCGTTACCTCCGGCTGGTTTAATTCAGAAGCGATCCTCTACATGAGCTTTGTCGCCGTTTCTAATTATACCCAGCCAAACTACGAACTTGGATATGCCTTAAAATTTTTCCGGATCATCACCCTGATCCTGACCGGTTTTTTAGGACTCCCCGGACTGATCCTCGGAACCCTGATCCTGATCGCAGCACTTTTATCCAATCGTACCATCGACGGAAGGAGACGTTATCTCTATCCTCTCATCCCATTTAATGCAAAAGCACTAAAACATCAGTTATTGCGGTTCCGCAGGGACGAACACTCTTGAGTCTTCGTCCTTTTTCTCTGCATGGTCTGTCATCTTTTCAGCTTCAAGCGAAAAATATTCCTGTGCAGACAAACGAA
Source organism: uncultured Lachnoclostridium sp. (assembly GCA_964634715.1). Classification (GTDB taxonomy): domain Bacteria; phylum Bacillota; class Clostridia; order Lachnospirales; family Lachnospiraceae; genus HGM12587. The sequence goes on from CAZWLV010000148.1 coordinate 3,042, forward strand.
TCTTTCCTCTGCGGTCAATATGTTCATACGTTCCGTCAGCCTGCATGATCTGTGCCTTTACATTATCTTCCAGCAGGATTTCCAAAATATGGATCAATCGCTGTTTCAGGCTTTCATGTTCTATCGGAAACAGGATTTCTACACGTCTGTCCAGATTTCTCGGCATCCAGTCCGCACTTGCACAGTAGATTTCTTCTTTTCCGCCATTTAAGAAATAATAAATCCTGCTGTGTTCCAAAAACGTACCAACGATCGAACGCACCGTGATATTTTCACTGATCCCTTTCATTCCGGTCTTCAAACAGCAGATGCCCCTGACGATCAGTTCGATCTTTACACCTGCCTGCGATGCTTCATATAACGCACTGATGATCTGCTTATCACAAAGAGAATTCATCTTTGCCACGATCTTTGCTTCTCTTCCTGCCTGTGCATGCTCTTTTTCTCTTTCGATCAATGCCAGAAAACGTTCTCTTAACCACAGCGGAGCTAACGATAATTTATTCCAGTGCAGCGGTTCTGAATAGCCGGAAAGCATATTAAAAACAGCAGTGGCATCTTCTCCGATGCTCTGTGAACAGGTCAAAAGACCGATATCTGTATATAATTTCGCCGTTGCATCATTATAATTGCCCGTTCCAAGATGTACATACCGTTTGATACCGTCTTCTTCCATACGCACGATCAGCGTGATCTTACTGTGCGTCTTTAATCCCACCAGACCATAGATCACATGACATCCTGCCTTCTCAAGCATTTTCGCCCAGACAATGTTATTTTCTTCGTCAAATCGTGCTTTTAATTCTACCAGCACCGACACCTGTTTTCCGTTTTCTGCCGCTTTTGCCAAAGCCGCAATGATCGGTGAATTGCCGCTGACACGATACAATGTCTGTTTAATGGCAAGTACTTTCGGATCAGATGCAGCCTTTTG
>CAZWLV010000149.1:0-3961 GCA_964634715.1 uncultured Lachnoclostridium sp.
CATACGGAAAGCGCTATGTACAGGTGCAGAACAATATTGATGAATTGAAGAATTTAATGACCGAAAAGGGATTTATCTATGAGGATATTTCCAATATGATGGAGCAGGCAGAGCCATTGATTCAGAATATTCATACGGAGATGGCGAAACTTTGACTGCCAGAAATGGAATGATTTTTGGTAGAATGATTGCATAAATTTGAAGCGAGGTACAGGATTATGAAGTATTCCACTTATGAAGAATATACATCGATGGAGAAAAGTCTTTCGATTGAGGAAATGGAGAAACTTCATGGGGATATGATTTCGGAAATCGGCAATGATGAGGATGCGTTGGAACTGTACGAGGAATTAATCGTGGCAGCGAACAAGTACAGCGCGTTCCGCGCTGCATGGTGCGTCTGGAGCAGGGAGGAAAAGATGGACAAGGATGCAAGCCGCACCGCCTGCCACGACTCCATGATTGTAAAGTTCAATAAGCTTGCACGCTATCTGAGAATGCAGGAGAAGCAGGCAGCATGGCGTGATGTGCTTGGAGATGAAGCGGAGCATCCGTGCAATCGTAAGCGTATCGGGGATTTTGCCTGCTACATTGTTTTTGTAAACAGTATATGTGCGAGATAAAACTTGGTCTGCCAATTTCTTCTTTTTCGCTTGCTACAATCAAGGCATAAATTAAAACAGCGAAAAAATTACCCAAAGGAGCGTAGACTATGTCAGAAAAAATAAACCTTTCAGATTACAGCTTTATCCCAAGAAGCCCATACACGGCAAGAGAGATTCAGGAGTATTGTTTGTACAGGGCCTGGAGGGATGTGAAGTGTCCGCCATCAGCAGTTTTTGCGGTGGCAGAAGAAGGTGACCCATCAAAACGTATTACAATTTATGAGAACAGCATTCATTTTAGGGGGAATAGTAAGATTGCTGCCATTTTCCGCGAAATGGATATGCGGAATGACGAAGAGCATATTATAGCCGGGGATGAAGCCGCACCGACCTGTGGGGACCTCAATTTTAAGCATACGGTTGTTGGAAGTGATGAGGCTGGAACCGGTGAGCGTTTTAAGCAGATTATTGTGACTGCGGCAGCCGTTGCACCGGAGCATATGGATGAGCTGATTCGGCGGAATGTGACCGATTCCAAGAAGATGAAAAAGGCTCATCTCAGGCAGGTGGGAGAGCTTCTCTCAGGAATATCCCCGCAGGAGGCATGGGAAATTTTTGGAAATAGGGAGACGACGATTGCCTCAGAAGGTGCATTCGTTGAGTTTCGGAGCAGAATCCTTCCAAACAGCGAATACGACAAGTTCCAGAGAGCAGAAAATGGCAGGGACAAAAATGATTTGCTGAGCGAACTTCATACAGAAGTCCTAAATCCGTTGATTCGGGCGTGCAAGCCGGATTATGTTGTGGTGGATGATTTTATGGAGACAGACAAAACGGTGCGTGAGGAATTCTGCAGGTCATTGGATATGGAGGAAAATAAAATATTCCTCAGAACCAAGGCAGACGCAGTCAACATGGCGGTGTCGTGTGCATCCGTCATCAGTGCTTATCTTGGCGAGATTTATATGGAATGGCTCGCAGAAAAAATAAAGAAAGATTACGGCATCAGCGGTAAGTTTGAAATACCGGCGAGTAATCTGGGACTTGCAGAGCAGAAGAGAAGGCTCGCTGAGGCCGGTGCAGATGCAGACGAAGTGCTTGCTAAGTATACAAAGACGACGTTTAAATCAAAAAAATAGCAGAAGAGGGGATTGTTGACCCGGGTCATGATATTAAGTATAATAAACAAAGGTAATTAGGATAAAAGTAATAGAAAATATATACTTAGGGGAGACAATCTTCAATGGACATTTACAGTACGAATGCTCTGTCAGAGGAGCTTTTGCAGTGTGATAATCTGGACGATTTAAAGGCAGATATACTGCCGAAGCTGCAGGAGCAGCGCATCACATGGCAGTGGAAGATAGAACAGATTCTGCGTGAAAATAAGTATTCCGTCACAGAGATGGCAAGGCTGTGTGAAGTGAGTGCACCATCTGTCCGCAAATGGTGTAAGGGCTCTCTGCCGCAGAGCCGAGAGATGTTTCTTCGAATCGGATTTGCGGCGCATTATGACCTTGTGGAGATGAACCGTTTTTTGCAGAGGTATGGGCGGTATCCGCAGTTGTATGCAAAGTCGCTAGAGGACAGTGTGTGTATATTTATTCTTACTTCTGAGAGCCTGCCGCATACATATCAGTGCTATCGCAGATTTTTGGAAAGTATGCAGGCGGATATCAGCGGAACAGAGCCGAATGAGGATTCGGTTTATGCCACAGTGGAGCTGGAGGATTATATCACACGTATTCAGGATGAAGAGACGATGCGTCGGTTTGTAGCGGAGCATGCAGGGGAATATCGGAATGCATACAATAAATTATATAAATATATTCAGACATACTTAAACCGGAATCGGATAAGCAGTGTGGATGAGACGCAGATGAGCATACAGGAGCTTGCCAAGCAGCAGAGCTGGTCATCCTCACTGCGTCATTGTATTTCTGAGATTCGGAGCGGACGCTGGTTTCCGACCAGACGCAAGCTGATTTCGCTTGGACTGCATCTGAACATGGACTTAGATGCGATGAATCAGATGTTAGAGCTTGCACAGATGGAAAAGCTTTGCACCAAAAATCCGGAGGAGACAGTGCTGATTTTTGCATTGGAGGATGCCGGATTAAATGATGCAATCTGCTGTGATGGAATGGACGTTCTGTGTAACTATGTGAAGGATATCTTTGCGCAGTTGGAGATTGAGGAGGCGGAATACATACTGGATGACTTATAAGGTTGTCACACTAAATTTTAGTGCGGCAACCTTATATAGTAAAAGCGTAGGGGAAGGAAAATGTCTGGGAGAATACGAAAGAACACAAAAGTATTTGATAATTGGAATGTAAAAGAGGAACTTGGCGCGGGTGCGTTTGGCACGGTATTTTGTCTGGAGAAAAGCGCATATGGACTCACGGACACATCAGTACTGAAAGTCATTGACTTGTATGATGGGTATGGGAAGCGGTCCGAACTGCCGGAGGAGTATTGCAGTGAGATCATAGAGGTACGCGTAGAGGAAGGAATACAAAAAGCGAAGAGCGAAGTTGCTTTGATGCAGCAGCTTAGGGGAAGCAGCAATATTGTCGATTATCTTGACTTTGATGTGTATGATTGGGAGGATGAAGCGGATGAGAGCTTTGGTACATCCCTGCTGATCCGCATGGAGAAGCTGGATAATCTGGCACTGCAACAGCGGACAGGAAGACGATTCACGGACTTAGAGATTATCCGTCTGGGAAAGGATATCTGCCGCGCGCTTATGCTCTGCCATAGTCAAAAGATTCTGCACCGCGATATTAAGCCGGATAATATTTATTGCAATGAGAATGGAAGCTATAAGCTTGGAGATTTTGGTATTGCACGTATCTTAGATGCCGCATGGCAAAACAGCGCGGGAAAAAGTATGGGAACGTGCGCTTATGCGGCACCGGAACAGTACAAAGGGGAGTACTATGATTTTCGCGCAGATATTTATAGTCTGGGCTTGGTGATGTATGAGATGGCGAATAGGAATCGCCTGCCGTTTGCACAGGGAATACGGGCAAATGATGAGGATGTAATGCGTCGGATAAAAGGCGAGGAATTTCCACCGCTTGAAGGCGTAAATGAATCGCTGGCGGATGCAATTTTAAAAGCCTGCTCGTATAACCCAATTGACCGCTATGAAAGTGCAGAGGATTTTTATAGTGAACTTTGTCTGGAAGAGCGTGCAGTGGAACTTGAGATTGCCTTAGAGGAAGCGGCGGCGGACGACTTTGCGGCATACTGCAATCTGTTTTCTATTCGAACGCAGAGTGAACTCGTAAAAGAACAGCAGGAGTTTGAAAAGCTCTTGCGGGCCGCAGAACAGGGAGATGCGAACG
>CAZWLV010000150.1:0-3960 GCA_964634715.1 uncultured Lachnoclostridium sp.
GTTAAAGTCGGCAATAATTTTGTTTTTGTTGACAAAAACCGAGTTAATGTTGACAAAAACCGAGTTAATGTATGCAGTAATTCACAAAGTAGAGTAGAGAAAAGTAAAGTATATACTAATGTGCATTCCGAGCAAATGCACGATCCAGAATCCACAGAAGACTTCTTCGAACGTATCTGGAAACTTTATCCTTTGAAACGGGGAAAAGGCAAGGTGTCCAAAACAAAGAAACAGGTACTGGAACGAATCGGATACGAACAGATGCAGCGTTGTGTGGAACGGTATGTTGCAGAGATCAAGGATTCCGGAAAGGAAAAGTATATGCAGCATGGAAGTACATTTTTTAATTCCGGATATGTGGATTATCTGGATGACAATTATGGTGATTCTTCAAAGGCTGTTAAAAGCGAGAAAAAACTTCCGGAGCCGGAAGAAGAACTGGTAGGTGACGACTGGTGAAGATGTACGAATTCAGAGAACAGGATGCTTATGATTTTGCAAGGCATGTAGGAATTGAAGTGAAGGAACATGGTGGAGAATTATTCTTTAAGACGTGTCCGTATTGCCGACCAAGAGCTACGAAAGGCAACGTAAAAACATTTTCCATCAATCTGAGTACCGGACAGTTTAAGTGCTTCAGGGCAAGCTGTGGTGTTACTGGCAACATGTTGCAGCTGAGCAGGGACTTTGATTTTTCACTGGGAACTGAAACTGACGAATATTATCGGCCGAAAAGGCAGTACCGGAAACTGCAGACACCGAAAAGTCCGATCGTGCCAAAAGAACCGGCAGTGAAGTATCTGGAAGGGCGTGGAATATCGGAAGCGACAACTCTGAAATATGAGATCACGACACAGAATCAGCATGACAATATTCTGGTATTTCCGTTTTATGATGATCGTAAACGACTGCAGTTTGTGAAATACCGTAAGACGGATTTTGATCCGGAAAAAGATCATAACAAAGAGTGGTGCGAGAAGAACTGTAAGCCGATCCTGTTTGGAATGAAACAGTGCAACGATAAATTTGACCGACTGATCATAACGGAAGGACAGTTGGACAGTTTAAGTGTTGCAGAAGCAGGAATTGAAAATGCAGTATCAGTACCAAGCGGTGCACAGGGCTTTACATGGGTTCCGTACTGTTTTAACTGGGTAGCAAAATTTAGTGAGATTGTTGTGTTTGGCGATTTTGAAAAAGGTCACATGACACTTCTGGAAGATATACAGCGTAGATTCCCGAACAAGATCAGGCACGTAAGAGAGCAGGACTATCAGGGGTGTAAGGACGCCAATGAGCTTTTGCAGAAATACGGAAAAGATGCTGTAAAACAGGCTGTGGAAAATGCAGTCATGGTGCCGATCAAAAGAGTGCTGCCGTTGGCTGATGTGGAAAATGTGAATATCTACGAACTGCCGAAATTGAAAACCGGTATTTCAGAGCTTGATAAAACTCTCTATGGAGGACTGCCCTTCGGAATGGTCTGCATCATAGCCGGCAAGCGTGGTGACGGTAAATCTACTTTGGCCAGTGAAATTATGGGTGAAGCGATCAATCAGGGGTATGCCACATTTGCTTATTCCGGAGAATTGCCTAATTATCTGTACAAAAGCTGGTTTGACTTTCAGGTAGCCGGCAGAAATCACATCATCGAAAACAAAACGGATTTTGGTACCGTGAATCGTTTTATATCAAAAAATAATCAGGAACTGATCAATGCATGGTACCGGGAGAAAGCCTATATTTATGATAACAGAATCGTTGAATCTGATGAGCAGGAAGATCTGCTGAAAAGTGTAACGCAGGCGATCATGCAGCATGGGATTAAGGTGATCCTGATCGATAATCTGATGACTGCCATGTACATAGATGAAAAGCAGGGGTCTGATAAATATGATCAGCAGGGGCGTTTTGTGCGTGAACTAACCAAGATTGCAATAAAGTATGACGTGCTTGTGCTGCTGGTCGCACACCGGCGAAAGAATGCATTTACACAGGATGCAAATGATGAGATCAGCGGATCCGGAGACATTACCAATCTTGCCGGGATTACTCTCAGTTATGATCGGGGAAGCAAAGACGAGATTGAAAAAGGCTATATAGGAGAAATGCAAAGAAAGCTGATCATAGCCAAAAACAGATTGTTTGGGAAGATAAACCTAGATGGGATTATCCTGGACTATGACGAAAAATCCAAAAGGGTATATGGCAGCGGTGACGATGTGAACCGTGAATTGGGATGGAATAATATTGATGGATTTTCTAATGTCGGGAGCATGGAGATCCCATTTTAGTGAGGTGAGAGCATGGGGTATGACGCGAGGATGTTTCTGCGGAAAATTTTTGTGGGCATATTTAAAAGAAAATGCAGTACGTGTGTATTTTATGACGGAAGATTTGGCAGCGATGAGTGTTTTGACTGCGAAAAAAGTATAACGGCGGTGAATTATGAACGAAGAACAACTTAGAAAATATTATGACATTTATACGGAATGTTGGAAGTTTTTCCGGAAATGGAATGATCCGAAAACAGAGGATAAATGGAAGCAGATGTTGTGTGAAGCGGAAGAGCTTTACAAAGTGGACAAAGATTCAGTGCTCCGGAAACGTTTGATCAGTGAAACAATCTTAGAGATCAATAGATTGGCAGGAAAGGATAAAAATGGGAAAAGTTGATACTTATACAAAAAACCGCATGGAAGGTCTGGCATGGGCATTGCGGATCATTAAAAGTGAGGAAAACATAGAGAAAGGCGTAAAAAGACTGGAGCAGGAAGTAAAGTTCAGAGGAGTAACATTTGCTCCTTTGGATATTCCGGCAGAAGCTATCCATGAATGCAATATCATATTAGCAAAACGGCTGATGAATACGCTTCTGCTGGTATTCCTGAAGGTGTTCGAAGAAGAATTTGGTTGGAAAAAAATTCGGCTTCAGAGAATGGTGGAGCTGTTTTCAAAGCATTCCGCAGAGTTCTTTGACACGGATCCGCTTGGAGAGCGATACGTGACCATGTCTGATTACGCCACATATTTTAGAGAGCAGTATGACATTGGATTCTCCGATGACGTTGTCGAGGAGCTGATGTCGATCGAGAACCAGAATGAGAATAAGCAACTCCGAAGAGTACAGGTAGGTGAAATCGAAAAGCATCTGAAGAACAGTTATCCGGAGGCATTGGAACATTTGAAGAAGGTGTTGAAATTATGAGAAAGAGAGAAAGATTGACGGATAAGGAGAGAAAACATCAGCTGGACAGCATCTATGATAAAGAGCAGAAAGCACCGCCAACGGAGCGGACAAGGGAGATCTTTGAGCGGAAGCCGTATCAGACAAAAAGAAAGGGGGCAAGAGAATGAGAACGAAGAATGAAGAATTAAAACCGTGTCCTTTTTGCGGTGGAAAAGCAACAACAAGCGAAAAGGAAGATGTAAAAGTTCCACACGGCTGGGGCTGGGTTGGTTGTCAATGTTGCAAAGCTTTTATGGATTGGTCGCATGGAGAAAGTGGAAAACGTCTTGCAATAGAAGCGTGGAACAGGAGAGTAGCGGATGAAAGAGGTAGAGAATGAGTGATTTAGTTAACAAGGAAATTGTGATCAGAGCAATCAAAGATTATTTAATCGATCTAATCGAAAGAAAGATTAATACAGTGGATGTAGTGGACTCTGGTGTTGATATACAAAATATCGTCGAGAAGCTTCCGGCGGAGAATGAATGGATTCCAGTAGAGCATGAGATACCGGTAGATGATAGATTTGTGCTGTTATCGTTTAGCAATTTCTCGATGCCATTAGTAGGCAGATATGTGGGATCAGATGATGGCGGAGCGTGGTATATCGGAGATGAGACATGTGTGGAGAACGACCTGTTTGTAAATGCATGGATGCCGTTGCCAGAATGTTACGGGGAGGTGGAAAATGAAACATATGACCTTTAATGAGCAGGTTGGTAAAAATCTCC
>CAZWLV010000151.1:0-3945 GCA_964634715.1 uncultured Lachnoclostridium sp.
GGTGATACAGCAGCGGCAGCAGGTTATGTAGAAAAAAATGAACTTACATCAGGCTATGTCCTTGGCGGAGGCAACGCACTTTCTGATGAAACAGTAAAAATTGTATTTTCTCTGGAAAGTACAGATGATATCGTATTAAAATAAAAATCATGGATTTTTTGAGGGTGGCAGATTGCTGCCCTCTTTTTTTTGCGGGCAGCATGATTATGATTTTAGAAGTTTTTTGTACCAAGAACAAGAAAGTTATAGAAAAAAGCAAGATAACACAAGCAAAATATCTAAAAAACCGAGAAAAAAGTTTTGGAAAATAGTATAATGATACAAAATATAAGAAAAGGGGGAATCACCAAATGGTAAAAAGAAACTTTGTGAAGCGTATCGCAGCAGCAGTTCTTGCTGGGATCCTTACAATGACCACGGCTGTATCCGGTATCGGAACGATGAATGCAGAAGCGGCAAGTTCTTATACGGCACAGTCAGAAAATCTTTTACAGAATGCGGATTTTGAAAACGAATTCGGGACAGACCGTTTACAGAACTGGGTTGTCTGGCAGAGCGTTTCCAAAACAGCAGATGAAACTTATGATGGAACAGGAGCTGCGGTATTTACCGGCAGACAGTCTTCCTTAGAACAGGATGTGTCATCTTCTGATCTTGTAAAAGGTGCAACTTATGTTTACAGCATCTGGGCAAAATTAAGTGAAGAAGTTGCAGAAAATTCTTCAAATTATCAGATCGGTGTAAAAAATTACGGCGGCGATCAGATCGTTCAGAATGTCAGATCTACAGAATGGAAACAGTATGACATCGAATTTGTTTACACAGGTTCTTCTGATGCACGAGTTTTCGGCTGGGTTCCGGAAATCGAAAATAATGCAAAACTTTACATTGACCATGCATCTCTTACATTAAAGAGTGCGATCAAAAAGATCAATGTAGAAAATGGTCTTCTTGAAGTTGTGTTTGCAGATGCACAGCAGCAGACTCCTTCCGCAGAAGATTTTACAGTTACTTATTATGTGGGAACAGACAGCAGTACAGCAAAAGTACTGGATCTGAAAAACGGAACATGGAATGCAGAAACAAAAACGCTGACCATGAAATTTGATGAGATCGCAAAATTACCGGGAATCTCACAGACAGTGAATGTATCCGTAAAATACGGCAGTGAATCCGCTATTGCACTTGATTTTGAAGTGGCAGCAGGCGAAGGAACAGCCGTTACAGCAGGGATCGCTTCTGTGAAAGCAGAAAACGGCAGTGTTCAGGTCGTATTAGATCAGGATCCTACCATCGAGCCGACAGCTTCCCAGTTTACATGGGAATACAAATTAGATGACGGAAACTATGAAGAGCTTACCGTAAGCGATTTTGCTTATGACAGCACAACAAAGACCGTAACCGTAAGCAGCTCTGTGATCCGCAGTATGGAAGACTGCAAAGTGACAGTGAAAGTTACTTATAATGAAACTTCAAAAGAAGCTGAGTTTACGGTAACTGCAAGTGAAGGTACTGTTTATTATGTAGACAGCACCAACGGAAATGATGCAAACGACGGAACAACAGAAAAAACAGCATTTGCATCCATCGATAAGCTGAATACACTCACATTCCTTCCGGGAGATCAGATCCTCTTTAAGAGAGGAGAAACATTTACAGGATGTTTCAAACCACAGGGATCCGGTGAAAAGAATGCACCGATCACGATCGGAGCTTATGGTGACGAAGATGCAGCAAGACCGGTATTAATGCCTGGTGAAGACTGGACAGTAAGCCATGTCATGAGTGCCAATGCAATCGTAACCAATGTAAAAGTAAATTATGTGATCCAGTTCTATAATGTACAGTACTGGGAAGTAAGCGGTCTGGAGATCAAAGATCCAAACTCAGCAGAATATCTGGATGCTTCTTCCGGCAAATACATCGGAGCAAATGACTCTTCCAGAGATGTTTACCGCTGCGGTATCACTGTACAGGCAGAAGATGCAGGAATCTTAGAACATATTTACATCGATGATGTGATCATTCATGGTTTCCATGGTCCATTAACAAATATCGGTAAATCTTCCGGTGGTATTACGATGAACGTAATCACCAATAAAGAAAGAGATATTACAAAATCTGTACCAACCCAGATCAATGATATCAGAGTTACTAACTGTGAAATCTATGATGTAGGACGTTCCGGTATCAACTTCCTGACACCGTGGTCTTTCCGTACAGATGAAAAATGGGGACCATTTAACTACGGTAACAGAAATTATGAATATCTTCCATATGAAGATTTCTACATGGCAAACAACTATATCCATGATATTGATGGAGACGGAACGATCATCGATAACTGTTCCGGAGCAGTTGCAGAATACAACCTTGTAACAAGATGTAACCTCAGATCTAATCTCAGATCTCATTCAGCAGCCGTAGGTCTCTTTAACTGGAACTCTGATGATACTTATTTCCAGTTTAATGAAGTATATGATACAAGAATCGGTGTGAATGACGGTTCCGGTGATGGACAGGGTATTGAAATTGATGCCTTAAATGACCGTACATGGGTTCAGTACAACTACGTTCATGACAATATGGGCGGATTTATGATGTACTGTAATACAGGTGATTATTATCGAAGCTTTGATGGTATCGTTCGTTATAACATCAGCCAGAATGATTATGCACACCCGACACAGGGACTTTTCGATCTTCATTCTGCAAACTATGGAACAGAAATTTATAACAATACATTCTATTTCACAGACAGAGTATTAAATTCTGCCGGAAAAGTATTTATGTTCCAGCGTGTAGCTGCTTATGAAGTGATGAAATTCTACAACAATATCTTCTATTATGATGGAAGCAAAGATGCAGTAGAAGTAAATACATTTGGTGATAACGTCATTGACTGGCAGAGCAATATCTTCTACGGATTTGCAAGCCTCCCTGTTAATGACAATCCAAGTGCACCAAACATGAGTGTGGATCCGATGTTTGAAAATCCGGGCAAAGGTACCACAGGTGAAGACGGCATCGTCATCAATCGTGCACAGAATGGTGTGATCGACTGGGCAGATGTTTCCTGCTACAAACTGAAAGAAGGATCACCGGCGATCAATGCAGGTGTTCCGGTAGAAGATAACGGCGGCAGAGATTACTTTGGCAATGAAGTAAAAGGAATCCCTGATATCGGTGCTTACGAATCAGGAAGCGTTTTATTAAAACTCGTTTCTACAAATGCAGATATCGTCGTAGATCAGGAAGCAATGACCATTTCTGTAACAGATACAGCAAAAGTAACAGCAAGAACGTTATTAGACAGCCTTGTTTATGAAGATGGTATCGAAGTAACAGCAGTTCGTGGCGATGTACTTTTAGAAGGCGGTATCAGACTTGCAGAAGGCGATATCGTGACAGGTGCTTACAATGGAGAAACTGTTGTTTATACTGTGAAATTAGTCGAAGGTGCAAATGCAGCAGGCGATGAAATCCCGGCAGAACATATGCTTGCAACAGCCGGAACAGAAGAAACAAAGAGTGAAGACGGAAAAGCAGCAAATGTTCTTGATGGAAATACAGGAACGATCTGGCATTCAAACTACAGCGGTAATACACCGGCAGCAGAAGATAAATATCTGACTCTGGAGATCAAAGATGGTTATGAATATGAAGTAACCGGTTATGTTTATACACCAAGATCAGGTTCTTCCAGCGGTGCAGTTAATGGTATCATCACAAAATATGAAATTTATACAAGTGATGATAACGAAAACTGGACAAAAGTCAGCGAAGGAAGCTGGGCAAAAGACTCAACAGTAAAAACAGTAGTATTTGACGAACCAGTCAGTGCAAAATATGTAAAACTGTTCGCAGTAGAAGCTGTGAATGGATTTGTTTCAGCAGCAGAAGTAAGACTTCTTGGAAACGGCGGTCTGATCGATACAGATGTAC
>CAZWLV010000152.1:0-3943 GCA_964634715.1 uncultured Lachnoclostridium sp.
TCTTCCATTAATTTTTGAAAAACTCAGGCTTCCGTCAGCATTTTCATATCTTCTAAAAGATACTGTAAAACTTTTAATACATTGGTCTCATTCTGCTTATTATTCTTCTGCTCGTATACAAAATACGGAGCCTCTGCCGCCTGAAATTTCAATGCACCCTGATAGCGTTCTACAAATTTCGGAATCTTTTCTACAGAAATAGCCGCTTTTTCATACATGGTAAGTTTCAGACGTTTTGCATTACCGGAAATCTCCGTAATATACAAAGCGTGTGCTTCCGCTTTCAGTCTGGCAATTTCCAAAAGATTGACCACTGCCTTCGGAACATCTCCAAAACGGTCTGTCATCTCTTCCAGCATATCTTCGCATTCTTCCGCATTTTCCAGACTGGCGATCCTTTTATAAAGATCCAGTTTCTGTGCTTCATTTTTAATATACGAATTCGGAATATAAGCATCTGTCTCCAGATCCACGACTGTTTCATAACGGTCTTCCACTTTTGCAGTGCCTTTCAGATCTTTGACTGCTTCATTGAGCATCTTACAGTAAAGATCATAACCGACTGCCTGCATATGTCCGTGCTGTTCTTCTCCCAGCAGATTTCCTGCACCACGGATCTCCAGATCCCGCATGGCAATCTTAAATCCGCTTCCCAGTGCCGTAAACTCCCTGATGGCATGCAGTCGTTTTTCTGCTACTTCCGTCAGATATTTCCCTTTCCGGTAAAACAAAAATGCATACGCTGTCCGATTTGAACGCCCCACACGGCCTCGAAGCTGATATAACTGGGATAATCCCATATGATCCGCATCATAAATGATCATCGTATTTACATTGGAAATATCCAGTCCTGTTTCGATGATCGTGGTAGAAACCAGCACATCGGTTTCACCGGAAATAAATTCATACATTTTCTTTTCCAGCTCTTTTTCACTCATCTGACCGTGAGCGTACGCGACATTTGCCTCCGGCACGAGTTTTTCAATATGTGCCGCCATATCTGCAATCGTATTCACCCGGTTAAATACAAAATATACCTGACCGCCTCTGGCAAGCTCTCTGTGGATCGCTGCACGAACCATCTCATCTTCATATTCCATTACATAGGTCTGGATCGGCAGACGCTCCTGCGGTGCTTCTTCTAAAACACTCATATCCCTGATCCCGATCAGACTCATATGGAGCGTTCTTGGGATCGGTGTTGCAGTCAACGTCAGCACATCAATATTTTCTTTTAATTTTTTGATCTTTTCTTTATGTGTTACGCCAAAACGCTGTTCTTCATCAATGATCAAAAGTCCCAGATCTTTGTAACAGACATCTTTGGACAAGACTCTGTGCGTTCCGATGACGATATCGACCAGACCTTTTTTCAGATCTTCCAGTGTCTTTTTCTGCTGTGCCGGTGTACGGAATCTGCACATCAGATCTACCCTGACCGGAAATTCCTTCATACGCTGGACAAATGTATTATAATGCTGCTGTGCCAAGATCGTCGTAGGCACCAGATAGACAACCTGTTTATTTTCCTGCACCGCTTTAAATGCAGCACGGATCGCGATCTCCGTCTTTCCATAACCTACGTCACCGCAGATCAGACGATCCATGATCTTTGTGCTTTCCATGTCTCTTTTCGTATCTTCAATGGCAGTCAGCTGATCTTCCGTTTCTTCAAAAGGAAACATTTCTTCAAACTCTCTCTGCCATACCGTATCTTCTCCATAGACAAAACCGTTCCGTTCTGACCTTGCCGCATATAATGCCACCAGATCTTTCGCAATATCCTGCACTGCTGTACGTACCTTTGTTTTGGTACGGTTCCACTCACTGCCGCCCAATTTGTTCAGTTTTGGCTTTTTCGCATCCGCAGAAGCATATTTTTGCAGAGTTTCCAGCTGTGTTGCCAAAATATAAAGATTACCGCCTCCGGCATATTCGATCTTAATATAATCCTTCAGCTTTTTCTCAACTTCTACTTTTTCGATTCCCCGATAGATCCCCAGTCCATGATTTTCATGCACGACATAATCACCGATGGACAATTCTGAGAAACTTTGTATTTTCTGCCCCTCATAACGGGTCTGCTTTTTCTTTTTCTTCTTTTTTTCACTGCCGAAAATATCGGTTTCCGAAAGAACTGCAAACTTTAAGAGCGGATATTCATATCCCTGTTTTACATTTCCATAGAGAACGACGATCTCTCCCGGCTCTGCTATGCGGTCTTCACGCTCTGTATAAAAAGCGTTCAGTTCTTCATCCTGAAGATCTTTTGCCAGACGGTTCGCTCTGGTTCTGGAGGAACATAAAAGCACCGTTCGGTATTTTTCTTTTTTCCAGCGTTTCAGATCCTTGACAAGAAGCTCAAAACTGTTCTGATAGCTGTTGATCCCCTTGACTTCCAGTGCAAACCTGTTTTTTACAGAAAATTCTCTTAATTTCGCATCCAGCATACAAAATGCCGCACTGTGGCATCGTTCAAGCTCTGCAAACACCTGTGATGCTCCGGATACAAGATGTGCTTCTTCCGGTGCTGCCTTTCCCTGTGCGATGCGGTTATGGATGCTTTCCGCAAATTCTTTTTCAACTGCATCTGCTTTTTCTGCCAGACGGTTCGGCTCATCTAAAAAAACTGCACTGTCTGAATCCGCAAAATAATCCAGAAAACTGATCCATTGCTCTTTCGATGCAGCTTCCGGCTCTTTTGCCGGATAGATCTTTATGCTTTCCAGATTTTCGATCGAACGCTGGCTCTGTGGATCAAAGCTGCGGATTGAATCCACTTCTTCATCCCAAAGCTCAATACGCACCGGAACTTCTTCTGTCAGCGGAAAAAGATCGATGATCCCGCCACGGACAGAAAACTGCCCTTTTTCTTCTACCTGACCTGCACGTTCATATCCCATATTGGTAAGAAGAAGTTTGAATGCCTCCAGTTCAATGATGCTTTCCATATCAATGGTAATTATCTGCTCTTTTAACTCCTGTAAAGGCTTCACTTTTCCCATACAGCCATCAATGGTAGTGATCACTGTAACGTTTTCCTGCTCCATCAAAGCACGCAGTGCCTGCATACGCTGTTCTTCTAAAAGCTTTCCCTGAATATCTGCATGGAAAAACAGAAAATCTTTTGCCGGATACAGATAAACATTTTTTCCAAAGATCCTGTATTCCTCGAAGATTTCCTTCGCCTTTAATTCATTATAAGTCACGATCAGTTTTTTATGAAACCCTTCTCCCAACGCATATGCCAGATGTGTTTTCTGAGAATCCATACAGCCTGTCAGAAGCTGCACGCCCGTTTCCTTATTTAATTTTTCTGCTGCACCGGAGAATACCTCCAGCTGCTTCAATGGCTCTGTTAAACTTTTCATTTCGATTACTTTCCGTTGAACTTGTTCATGGCAGCATCCAGTCCCTCTGTTATAATGCTGACCACTGCACTGCCTGCCTCTTTAAAAGCTTCCTCCATGAGTTTCTGGTCTTCTTTTGAAAAATGTCCAAGCACATAATCTGCCAGATCATAACCTTCCGGTTTCTGTCCGACACCGACTCTGACACGTGGGAATTTCTGACCACCCGTGTGAAGGATGATATTTTTGATCCCATTATGACCACCGGCACTTCCTTTTCCTCTTACCCGGAGCTTTCCCGGATCCAGTGAAATATCATCGTACACGACGATCAGCTCTTCTTCCGGATCAATCTTATAAAAATCCATGACTGCACGGATACTTTCACCGCTCAGATTCATAAAGGTCTGCGGTTTTAAGAGAATCACTTTCTGTCCTTCAATATATCCGCTTCCATATAAAGCTTTATAGCCTGCCTGCTTTACCGGAATCTGATATTTCTCCGATAAATAATCTATGACACAAAATCCTGCATTATGTCTCGTATTTTCATACTGTTTCGTAGGATTTCCAAGTCCTGCAATTACGTACAT
>CAZWLV010000153.1:0-3939 GCA_964634715.1 uncultured Lachnoclostridium sp.
CCTGCAACATATACATTTTCAATCATCGATACATCAAAATCCAATGACATGAGCATTACATAGATTGCTGAGAAGATCGCACCTTTGGCACGCATGAAATTATCAATATCAACTTCATTGATCTCAATATCCTTTACACTGCCTGCCTCTTCTTTGGTCGCAAGTACATAACTTCCGATACCATATTTATCATGACGGATCCTGTCACCTTCCCGAACAAATTTGCCGTTCGGACCGATGATCCTGCATCTGAAAAGTTCTGCGATCACATCGATGATACCGGAACCGCACAAACCTACCGGTTTCGTACCGGCTTCTCCTACGATGGTAAATGTTGGTTCCATCGTCGCCGGATCAATGGTACATGCTTCAATGGCACCATCTGTTGCACGCATACCACAGGAAATATCTCCGCCTTCAAATGCCGGACCTGCAGAACATGCACAGCTCATCATGAAATCCGAATTACCAAATACAAGTTCGCCATTGGTTCCAAGATCCACAAATAAGCTGAATTCTTCTTTTGCCCATACCATGCTGACCAATGTACCAGCAGTAATATCACCGCCTACATAACTTCCGATGTTTGGTGCAATGATGACTCTTGCATCCGGATGAATGTTAATTCCAAGATCTCTTCCGTGAATGCTGTCTGTTCCAAAGAACGTCGGGATAAACGGTTCCATACGGATCGGATCGCCATCTACACCAACTAACAGATGGTTCATCGTCGTATTCGCACCGATACACATGCTGTAGATCGCTTTCGGAGCTACTTTTGCCGCACGGCACATATTCAGGATCATCGGATTCAGTGTTTCATCAATGATCGCTCTCTGAAGTTTTTCTGCACCACCCGGTTTCTGCTGTTCGATGATACGATTGATCACATCTGCTCCATATCGGATCTGTCCGTTACCGGAAGATGCTTTCGCAAGAATTTTTCCCGTCAGAAGATCTACAATTACGCCTGACACCGTTGTTGTACCGATATCGATCGCAAGTCCTGCCACGATTACTTCTTCTCCTGGAAGTTCAGACGCTGTTCCAGACACTGATGCTGCCTTCGCCGGCAAAACGTCATATACAAACACTTCATCTTCTTTCACAGTCACAACTGTTTTTACATGAAATTTTGATTCACGCAAAACTTTTGCCATTTTATGCAGCACTGTAAACGACAGGCGGATATTCTCTTTTCCTGTTGCTGATTCTAAAGCCCATACAAGCCGTTCGTTGTCCGGCATCGTATCATCCAGTGTCGGTTCTTCCATCTGAAGTTCTACAATCTGGAAACTGTTTTTAAATTCTACACCTGCTGCTTTGATTTCTTCCGTTGCTTTATTAAAAATCTGGATTTCAGCCGGAGAGCTAAGATCCGCCACCTTCATTCTGCTCTTATATGCAGATGCAATGTCCGGAACCAGCACTTCCACATCACCAATGATCGTGCTGACGCAGGAAAGCCTCCATCCTTCTGAATATTCTTCCTCACTAATATGGCGGGTCTTTTTGGAATCCAATTCTCCGCTCAAAAATTTCACTTTACATTTACCGCAGGAGGCATTGCCTGAACATGGTGCGTCAATCGCTACATTTACTTTTCTGGCCGCTTCTAAGAGATTTTCTCCCACAGCCACACTCGCTTCTACCTGCGAGCCATCTTCAAATTTAAATATTACTTTTGCCATTACGTTCTCCTTGCTTTTTATGAAAAAGCTGTTCATCATTCAGTCTACATTGATTCAGATATTTGCCTCTTTACATTATAAACTATTATGAATTCCGAAAAATAACTTCTGCATTTTTCAGATGATTGCGCTGTCTGCCAAAGCTCATGATTCTCTTTATTCATAAAACTTCATCTTTCACTATTTCAGAGAAAAAACTCTTTCTTATGAAATAAAGAAAGCCATAGCAGACTGACGAAGGGAACAACCCTTCGCCATCCTGTTACGGCATTGATTATTAGATTTCTAAGTAGGAATCTGCGTAAAGTGTGTTGTTTTTGAAAATATCACAAGATTTAATTGTTTCCATCAGTCTTAAATCACATGGATTTACGATAGCGGATGTTAAACCATTCATCATAGCCATAGCTACTAATGCAGAGTCCATGATTGGTCTGATATGTTTTGGCATACCGTTGGAGTTGTTAGAAAGACCACCTGTAGAGTTCAGTTCCATATCGCTGAACATTTTGATTGCTTCTAATACTTCCATCTGTTTGTCCTGCATACCTTTTACAACGAGGAATAATGGATCGAACCAGAGATCTGAAGGATCCATACCCTGCATAAGACCTCTTTCCAGCATGTTCTGGCAGTGCATCATACGTTCATCGTTGTCTGCTGCAATACCTTCTGCTGAACAAAGAGCGATACAGATTGCATCGTTTGCTGCTGCAAGGTCAATGTTTTCAATACGTCCGCCTGCATCTGCAGAGTTTACGATTGGTTTACCTTTGCTTCTGTTGTATACAGAGATACCAGCTTCGATTGCTTTTTTGTTTGCTGTATCAAGTGCTAAAGGAACATTGTCAAATGCATCCTGAATTGTAGTTACAGCCCATTTCATTAATTCTTCACCGTTGTTTTCTGCAGGTCCGATATTAACGTCAAGGTATGTAGCACCAGCATCGAGCTGTTCTTTTGCTCTTTTTAAGATTGGTTCTGGATTCATTTCTTCCATAGCCTTACGAATAACTGGGGAAATGCAGTGAATTCTTTCACCGATAGTAACAAATTTTGCCATCGTTGTATTCTCCTTTTATTATTAAGTTTATATTTTTTAGATTTCTCCGTTTTCCTGCATATCTTTCAGGAATTTAACGAGCTGTGCAGCTTCGTTTGGAGCAATGATTACTTCCCATCCTGGAAGTTTTGCTTCGATATCACCCTTTAATACAGCAACTTTACCTGGGATGATCACTTTTCTGCTCTTAACCTTGTCTTCTACATTTTCCTGGAAGAACTTAGAAATTGTGTTGCCAGAGAATTTACCTGCTGCCCATGATGTTAATACGGATAATCCGCCTGCATCAGAGATTACAAGGTTTACAGGTACTCCGGATCTTTCAAGTTCACCAGATACAAGGAAGTATGTAAGTGCGAAGTCTACAGTTGTAACACATACGCTGTTTTCATCTGCACCGTTGATTGGATAAATACCAGTTTCAACTTTCATTGGTTTCTGTGGATCTGTGAATACGTTCTGACGAAGTCCGAATAATGGAAGTGCTTCTGCGTATCCTAACTGATCCATAACGATGATTGAACCGTATTTCATTGTGAACAGAGATGCTAAACCGCACTGTTCTGTTGCATCAGCTGTTAAAGCTGCAACATTAACGATAGATGGGTATCCGCATGTTCTGTCTGGGTTTTTAGCTAATGCAGCACGACGGATCTGAACTGTTGTAGCGAATGTATCTTTGATCGTACCTTCTGTACAGTCAAGAACTAATTCTTTGTATCCAAGTCCTTCGATTGCTTTTGTTGTATCGTATAATTCATCAATGTTTGCTGCACAAACACCAAGAACAACACCTGCTGCTTTTGCAACTTCTACCATTTCTGCATAGTTTGCTGCTGTAGCACCATTTAAGATTGGTTTTTCAGCTGCACAAACATCTAAAGCTGCTTTTGCTGCTGCAACATCTGTACATCCAAGGATGATAGTTTTGCCTTTGCCTGCAACTTTTTTAACAGTTTCAGCATAATCTGCTTCGCCTGTATAGTCTACATAGACCATTTCTACATGCATTCTTTCGCCGATACGATCATAATCTACGTTATCGATCACAGCCATTTTAGCATCAACATCAGCTGCGTTTACACGAACAGCATAACGTGTTTTGCTTACGAATGTTTTTTCATGTCTGTAAAGAACAGTTTCTCCGCCTAAAGAGTATTCAGCGTCGCCTGTACCAACTTTGAT
>CAZWLV010000154.1:0-3882 GCA_964634715.1 uncultured Lachnoclostridium sp.
TTCCGGCACTTTCCAGAAGATATTCCCAATCCTTGTCTTCCAGACTTCCGTTACGGAGTTTCTGTGCATCAATCCTTGCTTCCATAGCGAGCAGACGGTTGACCAGCTGCTCACTGGACATTTCCAAGCTGAAGATGGCAACTGTTTTGTTGCATTCAAACGCCATATACTGTGCCATATTTAATACAAAAGCTGTCTTTCCCATAGACGGACGGGCAGCTACCAGCACAAGGTCTGATTTCTGCATTCCGGAAGTCCGGTAATCCAGATCGATAAATCCGGTCGGGATCCCTGTTACATTTCCTTTTAATTTTGATGCGGCACTGACACGCATAATGGAGTTTTGAACGATCTTATTGATCGGAACATAATCTCCTGCATTTCTTCTCTGAACAATGTCGAAAATCTTCTTTTCCGTCGCTTCCAGAATGTTGTCCAGCCTGTCGGCACCTGTATAACAGTCATTGGTAACAGACTCTGTCGTTTTGATCAGTTTTCTTAAAACAGATTTTTCATAAACGATATCTGCATAATATTTTACATTGGCAGAAGTAGAGGTGTTGGTCAGAAGTTCCCTTACAAATCCCATATTGCTGACTTCTTCAGGAACTCCGTTTTCTTTCAGACGGTTCTGCAAAGTGATCAGATCAACTGCTTTTCCTTCGTTAAAAAGCTCTACCATATTGTCAAAGAGAATCCCAAACTGTTTTTGATAAAAATCCTCTCCGGAGATGATCTCCGATGCAGTCATGATCGCATCTTTATCCATCAGCATGGAACCGATGACAGACTGTTCTGCTTCGATGCTGTGAGGCATGACCCGCTTAATGAGTGCTTCTTCCATGAAAATCCCCTACGCTTCTCTTACGATTACTTTTAATTCAGAAGTTACCTTTGGATGTAACTTGATCGGAACCATTGTCGTTCCCAGTGCTTTGATCGGGTTGGTCAGCTGCATTTTTTTCTTATCCAGATCATAACCGAGCTGCTGTTTTGCTGCTGCTGCGATCTCTTTTGTGGAAACGGAACCAAAGATTTTTCCGCCTTCCCCTGTTTTGATCGTTACAACGATCTGTTTTGTCTTTAATTCTTCGCCAAATGCGACAGCTTCTTCATACTGTTCTTTGGCAACTTTGTCTTCGTGTGCTTTCTGGAGTTTTAAATTATTCATATTCTGGGCAGTGGCTTCTACACCAAGTTTTTTGGCGATCAGCACATTTCTGCCGTAACCGTCTGCTACATTGACGGTTTCACCTTTTTTTCCAACGGATTTTACGTCTGCTAATAAGATTACTTTCATGTTAATTCTCCTTCTTCTATCATATCGTCAATGGTATGTTTTACCAGATCACGTGCATCTTCCGGTGTGCAGGTAAGCTGTGCACCGGCTACGGTAGCATGTCCGCCGCCGCCAAGACGTTCCATGATCAGCTGTACGTTCACTTCATCAATCGAGCGGGCACTTACATACGTCTGACCTTTATAGCTGGTCATCACGACAGAAGCCCTTACTCCAAATATATTTAACAGTTCATTGGCTGCCTGAGCACCAAGGATCGTCGGGCTTTCTACCCCGTCTCCATGGCAGATGGCAAATGCAAATCCCTTGTAGATCTCTGCACCCTGAACCACTCTTGTTTTTGCTTTATAATCGTCGAATTCTGTGCGGAATGTTTTTCTTACACGGGTTACATCTGCACCGCACCGGCGTAAGAATGCTGCCGCTTCAAAAGTCCGAACCCCTGTCTTTGTCAGGAAATTATCGGTATCTACCATGATTCCGGCATACATACAGTCTGCTTCGATATTTTTTACTTTCATTCCTTCGCGGATATACTGCAAGATCTCTGCAACCATTTCACATGCAGAGGAAGCATACGGCTCTACATAGGAAAGTACCGCATTGGAAATATTTTCACTTCCCTGACGGTGATGATCGATCACCACGATGTCTTTTGTCATACGGAGGATTTCCGGACAATCCGTAAAGCTCGGTCTGTTGACATCTACGACAACAACAACCGTATGGCTGTCCACCGTTTCCGCTGCCTGCGAACTGGTCAGGAACATATCTTCTTCGTAATTCGGGTTATTTTTAAACATTTCATACATCGGGCGAAGAGACGTACTGACCTCATTGACCACGATATATGCTTTTTTATCCAATTCTTTCGCCGCACGGTAAATACCGATGGCTGCACCAAAAGAATCCACGTCCGGAATCTTATGTCCCATGACGACCACTTTGTCATTGTTCTGGATAAACTCACGAAGTGCCTGTGCTTTCACTCTGGCTTTGACACGGGTATTTTTATCTACCTGCTGGCTGCTGCCGCCAAAATACGTGATATTATCCCCTTCTTTTGTAACCGCCTGATTACCGCCTCTGGCAAGTGCCAGTTCCATCGCTACACGGGCATATTCATAATTTTCCGCATAACTCTTTCCGGACATTCCAAGACTGATGCTGACCGTCACTGCCATATCGTTGCCGATATTGACATTTCTGACATCTTCCAAAATG
The DNA here is from genome assembly GCA_964634715.1 of uncultured Lachnoclostridium sp. Classification (GTDB taxonomy): domain Bacteria; phylum Bacillota; class Clostridia; order Lachnospirales; family Lachnospiraceae; genus HGM12587. The sequence goes on from CAZWLV010000154.1 coordinate 2,525, forward strand.
GAAAACTTATCTTCCCGAAGCATCGGTACATTTTTTTCCTGAATCGCAATAAAATATTTATCTTTTTCCAAACGTCTGACGATACCGCCATAAGCAGAAATGTATTTGTTGATCTTACGTTCGATCAAAGCGACCAGCAGCGACTGTCTTACTTCTTCGACACTTTCCAGTGCTTCATCATAATTATCAATATAGATCAGTCCTGCTACAAAACGCTGTTCTTTATTTTCACGGATATAACGTTTTAATTCTGTCTCATCAAACAGATATACTGCCAAAAGATGCTGGGAATCTCCGTCCATCTCGATCAGATCATTTTCTTCCGCAAGGTTGCTGAATCCGATCTGCTGTACCAGTGCTTTAAAGTAATGCTCCTCGTATTCTACGTGATACTCCAAAATGGTATCTTCGTCTTCATCTTCAAAGCTTTCTCTGGTGATCTGGGAAAAGATCGTGGTGATGGATTTATGGTAATCTTTTGATTTTCCGGTCACTTCCATAAAAACTTCATTCATCCATAAGATCCTGCCCGTTTCATCTAAAAGGGCATACGGAATATGAAAATTCTGAAGAAGTTTTTTCTGCACCTGTCCATACTGGGTGGCAAAATTGATCAGTTCACCGAAAATGTCTTTCTGGCTTCCCGCACAAAGCAGCGATGCAATGCAAAAATAGATCACTGTCACTAAAAACATCGCAATTCCTGCTTTTACAGAGATCATAAAAATGCCGATCGATGCCAAAAGCAGCAGCAGTGTCATCCAGACAGGCCACTGCATATAGATCTTCATTTTTCCGGTAAAGCGAATATCCTTTGTTGTATTTTTTTTGCTTTTTTTCATTTTCTTCATGATAAAAACCCCGTAATCCGTACACAGATTACCCATAGTATACCATTATTCACGATTACGGGCAATCATAAAATATGGCAGCGGACTTTCGTTCCGCTGCCATAGGATCATCGTTTATTTTGTGATCTGTACTTATTTTTCACTGCTGAAATTTTCAAGATGAAACACTGTTTTTACCGTTTCATCCGGAAGTACGCCTGCTCCTCCAAGTGCATAACCGGATGTAATATCATTTGCTGCTGCATAAGCTGCTGCTGCCGTTTCATTGCCTTCTTTTGTCAGGATCAATGGTGCATTTAATGCTGCTGCCAATGCTCCGCCGCATAATCCGTCTGGGAATTTCTTTCCATAAGCAATGATGATAGCATCAGGATCCGTAAAGAATGTTTCAGCAACTTTTACGGATGTTTCATATCTGCCGCTTCCGGATAATCTTTCAACATTGCCGTAAGTTTTTAATTCTTTTTCAATAGCTTCTGAAACAGCACTGGTTCCGCCGATCACATA
>CAZWLV010000155.1:0-3865 GCA_964634715.1 uncultured Lachnoclostridium sp.
ATAGAAAGATTAGAACATTTATGCGTGAAGCACAACTTTTTCCTGTTCCAGTGATTTTTGTACATCGATCACTCTCTGGTTCGCACTGCCTTTCCACTGTAAGGAAGTATCCAGCTGCTCATAGATAAATTCTCCGTCTACCAGTACATCCAGATAAGAAACCAGTTCCAGATCTTTTACTTCTTCCCACAAATAGCCGGTATACAGCCACATTGTCTTTTCCGGAAAACGTGCTTTGATCTCTTTGATCAGTTCCAAAAGTTCCAGTCTTGATCCCAGATACAAAGGATCACCGCCGCTGAACGTAATTCCGCTGATATAGTTTCTTCCCAATGCTTCAAAAAGTTCTTCTTTGGCAGCTTCATCAAACGGAAGCCCTCCATTCGGATCCCATGTTACCGGGTTCTGACATTTTGCACAGCAATGAGAACAGCCTGCCAGCCATAATACAACTCTCAGACCATCTCCATTCAGCATGTCATCTTTTGTGATATTATGATATCTCATGTCAACTTTCCTTCACTTTCCTCAGTTTTTCAGCAAACATTCACGAAGCAGTGTCAGTGCAGATACAACTGCATATTCTCTGACTTTCTGACGATTGCCTGTGAAATGATATTTTCTGACTGTAGTATGTCCTTTTACACAGCATCCAATGTACACCAGTCCTGCCGGCTGTTCTTCCGTACCGTCAGGTCCTGCAATCCCTGTCACGGAAAGACAGGCATCTGCTGATGCAGTTTTTGCACCGCCTTCTGCCATTTCCATGGCTGTCTGCGGGCTGACTGCCGTATAACGTTCTAACGTTTCTTTTTTTACACCGACCATCGTTTCTTTTGCTTCATCGCAATAAGTCACAAAGCTGCGTTTAAAAACTTCCGATGCTCCGGACACATTCACGATCCTGCCGCTGAGCAGTCCTCCGGTACAGGATTCCACTGCGGTCAAGGTCATTTTCCGCTCTTTCAGCATGTTTACGATGGTTTCTTCCAAAGTAACCTGTTCTTCCACGGCATAAATTGATTCACCAAAACGTTTCTGTATCTCCTGATAAACAGGCTGGAGCAATGTTTTTGCTTCTTCTTTATTTTTCGCTTTTGCAGTCAGACGGATATGTACTTCTCCGGTCTTCGCATACGTTGCGATGGTCGGATTTTCCTGCTGATCGATCAGATCCAGAATCTCAGTCTCTACACTGCTCTCCCCTTTGCCGCAGATCTTGATCGTCATTGATTCTAAAATTTCCGGCTGTTTTGCCTGTAAATACGGTACAATGCTCTTTTTCCACATCGGGATCAGCTCATTTGGAGGACCCGGAAGCATGATCACGATCTTTTCATCTGCTTCCAGAATGATTCCCGGTGCAGTTCCATTTTCGTTATCAACTACAATCGCTCCTTCCGGAACCATTGCCTGTTTCCAGTTATTTTCTGTAATGGCAGAACTTTTTCTTCCGATTTTTTCAAAGTACTGACAGATCAGCTCTTTTGAATGCTGATCTTCATATAATGTTCTTCCAAAAACTTCTGCTGCTGTTTCTTTCGTCAGGTCATCTTCCGTAGGTCCAAGCCCGCCGCCAAGAATGATCACATCGGCTCTTTTTTTGGCTGTTTCGATCACTTCTTTTAATCGGTCTGCGTTGTCCCCTACTACCGTCTGATAATAAACCGAAAGTCCCAGTCCGGCACATTCTTCTGATAAAAATGCTGCATTGGTATTTACGATATTCCCTAAAAGGATCTCAGTCCCTACGGAGATCAGTTCTGCTGTCATTACATTTTACCGTCTTTCAGTACATTGATATTTTTTGCTACATAATCGATGAGCGATACGACCGTCAGGATCAGAGAAACCCAGATCAGAACATTTTCAAGAATGGTGAAATATCCTTTCAGATCAAGGATCAATACGATGATCATCGCCATCTGAAATACTGTCTTAAATTTTCCCCAGTAACTTGCTGCGATCACTACACCGTTGTCGGAAGCCACCAGACGGAATCCGCTGATGATAAATTCACGGCTGATGATAATGATCACGATCCATGCCGGAAGTCTTCCCATCTCTACGAAACAGATCATTGCAGCACCTACCAAAAGCTTGTCTGCCAGAGGATCCATAAATTTTCCAAAATTTGTTACTAAATTATATTTTCTTGCAATTTTTCCGTCGAGAAGGTCTGTCAGGCTGGCAATGATAAAGATTGCTTCTGCGATCCATTTATCATATGCTCCGGTAATCGGCCATAACATAAACACTACAAAAAACGGGATCATTAATACACGTAAAATCGTTAATTTATTCGGTAAATTCATTTTCATCTGCTATCACTCCTATCAAATCATAATCCATGGCACCGGTCACTCTTACTTTTACAAAATCTCCTGACATCAGTGCTTCACCGGTCTGGATAAAAATATATCCGTCAACTCCCGGTGCATCTTTGTAAGTACGTCCGATATAAGCAGGTTCATCAGCAACCTTGCCTTCTACCATCACATACAGTTCCTGACCGATCATATCTTCTGCCAGATCTGCACAAACTTCTGACTGTAATTCCATGATCTCATCACGCCATGTTTCTTTTAATTCCTGATCTACCTGATCTGCAAACTCTGCTGCCGGAGTATCTTCTTCCGCAGAATATGCAAAACAGCCAAGACGGTCAAATTCCATATCATTGACAAACTGCATCATTTCTTCATGAGCTTCCGGTGTTTCTCCCGGAAATCCTGCGATCAGTGTTGTACGAAGTGCAATATCCGGAATTGCCTCTCTTAACATGGTGATCTTTTCTACCAGCTGCTGCTGATTCGTTCTTCTTCCCATACGTTTTAAGATCGCATCGTTGCAGTGCTGGATCGGAAGATCCAGATAATGACAGATCTTTGGCTCTTCTGCAATGGTCTTGACCAGTTCTTCATAGATTTCTTCCGGATAACAGTACTGGATACGGATCCAGTAAAGTCCCGGAATCTTACATAATTCTCTTAAAAGTTTATGCAGACTCTTTTCTCCATAAAGATCGACACCATAAAGTGTCGTTTCCTGTGCGACAAGGATCAGTTCTTTCACACCCTGACTTACCAGATATTTTGCTTCTTCTACCAGTTCTTCCATCGGAACACTTCTGTAAGTTCCACGGATCTTTGGAATAATACAGTAAGTACAATGTTTATCACAGCCTTCTGCGATCTTTAAGTGTGCGTAATGACCGCCGGTTGTAAGGATTCTGTGATTTTCTGCTTTTACCAGTTTCTGCAGATCATCAAATTTCATCAGATGCTGTCCTTCCAGTGCATCTGTGATCGCTTCACTGATATGATCGAATGATGTCGTTCCAAGCACTGCATCGACTTCCGGTATTTCATCAATGATCTCCTGACGGTATCTCTGTGCAAGACAGCCTGTTACGATCAAAGCCTTACAGCTGCCGCTTTTTTTATATTCTGCCATTTCAAGAATGGTCTGGATGCTCTCTTCTTTTGCATCATTAATAAAACAGCAGGTATTGATCACGATAATCTCTGCTTCCGTTTCATCTTCCGTAAACGAAAATCCTCTTTTGTTCAATTCACCAAGCATCACTTCAGAATCTACAAGGTTCTTATCACACCCAAGAGAAATAAATAAAAGTTTCATGAAATCTCCTCTAATTCTATTATCATATTCCGTAACGTCTGTCTTCCTTTCCTGCATTTACAGATTTTAGAATATCGACAGACAACGGTTGCATTAGCTTTTATAATACAACATCCCGTATTTGAATGCAACGAAAAAAAAGAGAGGTGGTTTCCCACCTCTCCTGTTCACAGATTACACTGCAATCTCTTTATTTCAGTCCGAATACTGTATTGACTGTTTC
>CAZWLV010000156.1:0-3854 GCA_964634715.1 uncultured Lachnoclostridium sp.
AGACAATTCTCAAAAGGTACACCGATCACTTCTGCTGCATGAAGAAACATTTTCTGCTTATTTTCATAACTTCCATCATCGTAAATGATCTTTTCCGGATCAAACCATCTGGCAAGCTCAAAGGATTCCACAAAAAAATCAATATTTGGCTTGATCGATGCACTTGCGATCGTGAAAGGAATCCCGGCTTCTTTCAGCTTTTGAAAGTAGTTTTCCGCTCCTGCTACCAGATGAAAGCTTTCCGGATCATTTTTGCAAAAATCCCGATAATATGCTTCTTTCAGTTCTGAATATTTTGTAAGCTCAGCTTCATCGCAAGTTTTTTGAAGCAGATATTCAATGGCACGGTTATTCGGTACTCCGTAAAAATGCTGCTGCATTTCTTCTTTCCCGATCGGAAATCCACGCAGCTCTTCGCCCATTTTGCCCCATGCCAGAATATGTTTTTCACTGTCAAAAAATAATGTGCCATTAAAATCAAAAATGACACCTTTACAATTTTTAAGCATCTTTTCTCTCCTGTTATTTTATCCTGTATTTACGGATAATTATGGATAATCCACTTCCACAAGAAACAACCCCTGTGCCGGTGCCGTAAAACCAGCTGCTCCACGATCTTCTGCTTCTATGATCTCACGCAGTTCTTCCGGTTTTCGCATTCCACGACCCACTTCGATCAGCGTTCCTGTCAAAATACGCACCATGTTATACAAAAATCCATTCCCTGTATACCGGATCGTTACCAGACCTTGATCTTCTTCGATCAAAATCTTCGTGATCGTTCGTACCGTAGATTTTTTCATCTTTTTATTAGCACAAAAACTCTTAAAATCATGGGTTCCAAGCAAAAGTGATGCCGCTGTTTTCATCGCTTCCAGATCTAATGGTTCTTCTTCCCTCATCGTGTATTTTCTTGTAAAAGGATCTGCGATTTCACCATTATCGATCCGGTATTCGTAGGTTTTCCCTTTTGCCGTCAGCCTTGCATGAAATCTTTCATCAACCGTTTCCACTTTCAGAACACGGATGTCTTTTGACAAATATTCATTTAAGGTACTCTTAATCTCTTCCAGAGAAAAATTCGCCGGGGCGTGGAAATTTGCCACCTGCCCCAGCGCATGTACTCCTGCATCAGTTCTTCCAGAACCATGAATTTCTACATAAGTACCATACATCCGTTCCAGAATCGCTTCCAGTTTTCCCTGTATAGTATTTTCTGTATTCCCCTGTTTCTGCCAGCCATTGAGTTTTGTGCCGTCATACTTCAGCAATAATCTGTAATTCATTATTTTTCAAATTTTTCTACTGCATCTCTTGCTGCTGTTAAATATTCCACATTTGCCTGTGCAAAATCACCGGCATCTGCCAGTTCTGCAAGAGAAAGATCGATCGGAAGTTTTCCAAGTACCGGAAGATCTACATCTGCCGCAACTTCATCGATCGTACTCTTTCCAAATACGGCAAATTCTTTACCGCAGTCCGGACATTTGATAAAGCTGTAATTTTCTACCAGTCCGAGTACCGGAATATTCATCATATTTGCCATGTTCAGTGCTTTTTTCACGATCATTTTTACCAGATCCTGTGGTGATGTAACAACTACGATTCCATCTACAGGAAGTGACTGGAATACAGTCAATGGAACATCACCTGTTCCCGGAGGCATATCTACGAGAAGGTAATCGATCTCGCCCCACATAACTTCACTCCAGAACTGTTTTACCATGTTTGCAAGAACAGGTCCTCTCCATACCACCGGACTTTCTTCATCCGGAAGAAGAAGATTAATAGACATTAAACGAATGCCGTTTGGTGTCAGCATCGGTTCGATTCCGTCATCAGATGCAGATGCCGGTCCGTGAACTCCATACATTTTCGGAATAGAAGGTCCTGTGATATCAGCATCTAAAATACCAACGGTATATCCCTGTCTTGCTAAAAGGTTCGCTAAGGATGCTGTTACAAAAGATTTACCAACTCCGCCTTTACCGCTGACAACACCGATCACGTGTTTTACATTAGAATAACTGTTCTGTTCTACTAAAAAGCTCTGTGGATTGTTTTTGCTTGGACATCCTTCACAGCTTTCTCTAGTGCAAGTACTCTTACTTGCGCATTCTTTTTCTGACATATACTTTTCCTCACTTTCGTATTCTGATATGACTGTTCACTCCATTCTGATCACTTTTAGAAATTTCCTGCCAAACAGCAGGATGTGAACAGTTGCTTTCTGATCTTTATTTTATCATTTTTCTCTCATTTTCTAAAGCAGATATTCTTTTTCAGAGCATCTGATGAGCCTCTCCGGTTACTGTGCATACGGTACGTGTGTACAATAACCCTCTCCGAAAGAACCAACTTTTACGATCTTTAAAAGATTCGTCGTACCGGAGATACCTACCGGGACTCCTGCAGTCAATACAAGAAGATCCCCTTCCACTGCCAGCGATGCTTTTTCCACCGCATGAACCGCTTCTTCAAATAATTCGTCAAGTGTATTCCCACCTTCGATCAGCAGCGGGATCACGCCCCAGCTTAAAGCTAACTGACGATACGTCTGAACATTCGCAGTACAGGCAATGACCGGACAAAACGGCCGATACCTTGAGATCATATAGGCAGTCCTGCCGGATTCCGTCACCGTCACGATCGCTCTGGCATTTAATTCCATCGCCGCATTGATCGTCGCTTTTGAGATCGCATTGGTAATACTTCCTTCCGTCGGTACCTGTTTTTGCAAAAACCTTTTTCGGTAATCAATGTCCAGTTCGGTACGGGCTGCGATCCGCACCATGGTACGGATACATTCCAAAGGATATTTTCCGGAAGCAGTTTCTCCGGAAAGCATCACTGCACTTGTACCATCATAAACTGCATTGGCCACATCATTAGCTTCCGCTCTGGTCGGTCTCGGATATTGGATCATCGAATCCAGCATCTGCGTCGCTGTGATCACCTGTTTTCCTGCACTGTAAACTTTTTTGATGATCTCTTTTTGAATGACCGGAACTTCTTCTAACGGAATTTCCACTCCCATATCTCCTCTGGCAACCATGATGCCGTCTGCCGCATTTAAGATCTCGTCAAGATTTTCTACGCCCTGACTGTTTTCGATCTTTGCGATCACTTTGATCTTTTCGCCGCCAAGATCCCTTAAAATATGCTTCAGTTCTTTCACATCATCCGCTGTTCTCGTAAAAGACGATGCTACAAAGTCAAATTCCTGCTCTACAGCGAACCTTAGATCATTATAATCCTTTTCATTAATAAATGGAAGACTCAACGCAATTCCGGGTACATTTACACCCTTTCTGGCAGAGATCACGCCTGTATTTTTCACCAGACAGCGGATCTCTTCTCCAACTACGCTTTCGACTTCCATTTCTACCAGACCGTCATCAATGAGGATCCGGTTTCCCGGTGTCACATCATAAGGCAGGCCTGCATAAGTAATGTATGCACTCTCTTTGTTTCCAAGGATCTCACTGGTCGTCAGCGTAAACATTTGTCCCTGTTTTAAGATCACCTGTTTCTGCTCAAAATCTCCCAAACGGATCTCAGGTCCTTTGGTATCTAAAAGTATCGCTACCGGAAGATTCAGATCTTTCCTGATACGTTTGAGCATTTCCAGACGTTTTCCATGTTCCGCATGATCTCCGTGAGACATATTTACCCGGGCAATGTTCATTCCTTCCAGAATCATCTGCCGCATCACATTTTCATCTTCAACGGCAGGTCCGAGGGTACATACAATTTTTGTTTTTCTGATCATTTCGAAGCTCCTTCTACCGGAAGCGACTGCATTCGAAATGCTCCATCGTTTCCAGACAGTTTAATACTTCCTGATATCTTTG
>CAZWLV010000157.1:0-2104 GCA_964634715.1 uncultured Lachnoclostridium sp.
GAAAATGATTTCTGTGGGATTTTTTGTTGGGAAATAAAGAAACCTCCAGTGATATCATAATAACAGGTTCGCCAACCGTTTTTATGAACCAAAGGAGGTTGCCAAAAGGGACAGGAATAGTTTATCACATACAACGTGGAATTGTAACTACCATAAAGTTGAAAATATACATTAAAATTAATTAATTGTACTGTAAATAATATTAAAAATAGGAAAAAGTTACAAAAATAAGAAATAGATAAAAGAGAAAATTGTAAAAAAGTACAAAAAATAGTGGAAAATACTGTCGGATAATGTTACAATAAAACTACAAATTTTCATTGAAGGGGGAAAACTATGAAAAGAAAAGCAGTAGCAAAAATGTTAAGTCTTGCACTTTCTTTTGTAATGGCAGTTTCTGTGGTTCCTACAGGAACATTATCTGTTCAGGCGAGCAACACAGTGGTCATGGCAGCAGAAGATGTTAAGAATAACACAAAAGTGATCCTGCAGGACGGCGTGAACGATCAGTGGACGCAGGATAATGTCGTAGGAGAAGATGCTGTATGTGCAGTGGAGAACGGATGGCTCCATCTGAAATCCGGATCAGGAAATGGAAATGGTCCTGGAAAAAACACAGCAATGTTTGTGAATCCAAATGAATTTGACTTCAGCAAAGAAGGATATTTTGAATTCACGATGAAGCAGGCAAATACCAACGGAAGATTTGGGGTATATCTTGGATATGCAAGTGATGCAGTTGGTATGATGATCGGTTACGATTCTGGTGGCTGGTTCTGGCAGAGATATGGTGCAACAAATAATCCATATTATAGCGGAACAAGAACTTCTGCACCGGCACAGGATACGGAAGTAGCTGTAAGACTGGACTGGACAGATGATAAAAAAGTATCTGTTGCTATCAATGGTACCACTATTTTTACAGATCTTGATTTCAGTGATATCACAGGTCTTGAAAATAAGATCGCGATCAAATGCGGTACCTACAGTACACAGCTGACAGATGTATATCTGAAAGATATCCATTATACAGGTCAGCAAGAGGCTAAAACTTATGCCGTAACAGGTCTTGTTAAAGATGCAAAAGGAAATGCGATCGAAGGTGCAGTTGTAGAAATGGGCGATCAGAAAACAACGACTGATGCTGACGGAACATATTCTTTTGAACTGACAAATGGTACATACAAAGTAACTGTGATGAAAACCGGTTATGTAAATGTTGTAAAAGAAGTAAAAGTAGAAGATGCAGCAGTGACAGTGGAAGATATTGTGATGGATGCGGAATCTACAGTATCAACCAAAGTGATCGCAACAGCTGATATGGATGTTTATGTAAATGAAACATTCCCAAGCGTTGTAAAATACGAAATGAAAAAAGGTGATCTTGCAGGAAAGACATTCTATGGACAGACTGCGAAGATCAACACGATCACGATCAACGGAACAGATGTTGAATTATCAGCAGATGATGTGAAAGCAACATTTGAAGATGCCAAAGCAACTTATGTAATGACAGTCAAAGGCAAAAACATTGATGCAGTCATTACAGCAGAACTGGTTGCAGAAGATAATACGCTGGCATTTAACATTACAGACATCCAGAACAATCTGGAAGATTCTGTAGACGGATATCCGATCCAGACGATCCAGATTCCAAATCACAGCCTGATCTCTGTAAGAAGTACACAGAGCGGTGCAAATATGAAAGCAGCTGCAATGTCTTCTAATACAACGATCAGTGGTGATACTTATCTGGAAGTAGACGAAAATACAACGTTAAATAAAGATTATATGTATGCATTCGTTTCTAATGATGAACTGAGTGCAGGTTTATGGAGTAACTCCGAATACGACGGAAGCTCTGTGGCAACAACGGTTACAGGTGGTTCCAGAAATACACGTATCTGGGCAACAACAGAAAAGAAAGCAGACTATGTATCTCTCGGTTTATCAAGTGCAGCATGGTATTATCACCGTGTTGTAACAGATTCTCATAATAGAAGTTATATGGTAGAAGAAACTGAAATGCCGCAGACAAAGATCATCATCGCAGGTGATATGAACGATGATGAAATGATCGACTGGCAGGATGGTGCAGTTGCAT
>CAZWLV010000157.1:2204-3852 GCA_964634715.1 uncultured Lachnoclostridium sp.
GATATCTGGGGAAATAATACAGGAAGCAGCAATGATGATTCATGGCAGACACGTAAGATTTCCAAAGAGATCAATGACAATGGATGGCGTATGGCAAATGAATGGGGTGTAGCAAATGAATACGATGCTACCTTCACACACTGGGCAACAGACCTTACTTATGGCGGATATAAACAGAAAGGTCAGAACAGTGAAGTAATGCGTTTCCTTCGTAACCATCAGAAAGATTCATGGGTTGCTGATTATCCGGCTTATGGCGGAGCAGCAATGATGCCGCTGCTTGGTGGTTATAACATGAAAGACTTTGAAGGATGGCAGGGACGTAACGATTACGATACTTATATTACCAACCTTTATACACATGATGTTACAACCAAATTTATCCAGCACTATGAGATCATCAAATGGGTAGACGGTGAACCTGTTACTGCAGGTGCAGCAGAAAACTGGGTACCTGAAATGGAGATCACATTAAAGGATGAAGACGGCGATGTATTAGTACTTACCCGTGGTTCTAATGATCCGACAGAAGAAGCCTATAGAGAAAGAACAATGACGCTCAACGGCAAAGTGATTTCTTATGGTGCTCCATCACCTGGTGACAGAAGTGATTCTGATATCCAGAATGGTAATAAGAAAGGTACAGAAACTTATCTTCTTCCTTGGATCTGGGATTCAGAAACAGGTGAAAAAGTAGATGCTTCTGAAGAAAAACTTTATCACTGGAATACTCAGGGCGGAACAACGACATGGGATCTTCCGGATAGCTGGACAAAACTTAAAAATGTAAAAGTATACAAATTAACAGATCTCGGCAAGACAGAAGAAAAGACTGTTGACGTTGTAAACGGACAGATCACTCTGGAAGCTGAATCAGAAATTCCATATGTAGTTTGCAAAGGTTCTGAAAACAACCTTGAGATTACATGGAGTGAAGGTATGCATATTGTAGATGCAGGCTTCAATGGCGGCGTGGATTCTCTGGAAGCAAACTGGACAAAATCCGGTGAAGGTACAGCTGAAATTGCTAAGAGCCAGTACAGCAACCCGATGTTAAAACTGAGCGGTGAAATTTCCATGACTCAGGAATTAACAGATCTTGAACCGGGAACTCAGTATGCGGTATTAGTAGGTGTGGACAATAGAAGTGATTCTAAAGCATCAATGACGGTAAAATCCGGAGATACTGTTCTTGGATCAAACTATACCGTACGTTCGATCGCAAAGAACTATGTAAAAGCATACACACACAGCAATTCAAGTGCAACTGTTGACGGAAGCAGCTACTTCCAGCATATGTATGTATTCTTCACAGTACCGGAAAGCGGAAAAGTTACATTAACACTTTCCAAATCAGCAGGAGAAGGTGCATCATACTTTGACGATATCCGTATCGTAGAAAATGATTCTCACAACATTACAACAGATGAAGACGGCAATGTTGTAAAATTTGAACAGGATTTCGAAACAAACGTACAGGGACTTTACCCATTCGTTGTTGGCGGAATCGAAGGTGTAGAAGATAACAGAATCCATTTATCAGAAAGACATGGTAAATATACACAGGCAGGCTGGGATGTAAAACTGATGGATGACGTTCTTGATGGCGACTGGTCAGTGAAGATCAATGGTCTGACACAGGCAAGTG
>CAZWLV010000158.1:0-3847 GCA_964634715.1 uncultured Lachnoclostridium sp.
TGTCAACATTAACTCGGTTTTTGTCAACAAAAACAAAATTATTGCCGACTTTAACTAAGAGGTACTCTTTTTCTACTTCAACTCGATCTCTTCTGGACACTGCATCAAAATACTGTTCCTGTATTCTTTTTGATGTCAGTATCTTATATTTTTCATAAAGATCTTTCGAAAAAATACCCCGGCGGATAGAAGCAGTTATAATATCATCTATTAAGTTTTTCGTAACACCGCTATTCCCACCCAGTTGAGCGTTGAACAGAAGTGACGTATCTTCATTCCATTCACAATAATAACCACGTTCCATGTAGATCTTCTGGTATAACTTGACGATTATTGCAAACCCTTTTACTCCAAATTCTGCTTCTATCAGCTTGATCTTGTCATTCATGCAGCAATCCAACGAGAAGTAATCCAATCCTTCTTTTATTGGTCTTGCCATTCCTTTTATTCTGTCAGTATCGACAGCACCCTCTCCCCTGCTTCATCCGGATGACAAAACAGGAATTTCACACCATACTTTTCTTCCATGGTCTCCATTGCTTTTGCCAAGGTATCTCCCTTGGTCGCATGTGGATATTTCAAAACCTTCCTACGCTGTCCGGAAGGTGTCGTGACCCATTTCTGGATCTTTACCCTTGGATTTTCCCATGCGTTCAGATCCTTGGTATCTTTTATCCCATCTTCATTTTCTACCAGCACATACAGCTGGATCCCGTTATTTTTCGCAAGGATACATTCATCCCGGAAACGGTCATGCTGGGCACCACAAATATTCCCGATGATCTCCTGAAGATCTCTTTTCGTATCTACTGCCTTTTTATAACTTCCTAAGAAATCCATTTTCTTCAGCGGAACTCCCCGCTTTTCCTTACGCTGGATCACATCTTCCACGGCTTCATTTTTCATGATGTAATCCCCCACCGGTAATGGCAGCTGGATACATGGCACATTATGATCGGAAAACCATTGATGCTTGATCTCATGTTTTGATTTCTGCTGTCCTTTATCTTCTATGATCTGCAACTTTCTTCCTTTCCCCCGGCAGGCTGCCCCGCCGGGATTCAACTTTCAATCTGGTATTTATCTATCAGGATCCGGCTTACACAAAGAACTGTGATATATTAATCGTAAACCGAACATGAACCTTATTTATAAATAACTCTTTCCAAATTCCTGCCGGAACTGCTCCCTTGTTCCGTAATACTCTTCGTAAAACCGCTGACATTGCTGTTTCAATATCGTATCGATCTTCTTTGCATCCTTTCCGGCTTGTGATCCGTTTGGATGCAGATCCGGTCTTAATGGAGCAATAAAACCATACTTCTCACTGAGCATTTTTCTTTTACTGGTAGCTCCGAATACATGATGTCGTTCTACCGGAGCTGTACCGGTAAACATGCAGTGATCCATATCGTCTGTAAAAATACTAATCAATCTTTTCATTCTTCCCCCACATCGACTTAATCCGTTCCAACTCATCCGGCGGCAACGTCTCAATACCATTCTCTTTCGCTTCCATGACCAGACCATCAATCAGCTTTGACATTTCTTTTGTGTCATAACTGGATGATCCCCGGAGCATCATGTAAGTACGATATGTTCGATCGTCTTTCCCCGTTTTCACTTGTGACGTGGGTTTCAGATGATATGTTTCGGCTTCGAAAACCTTCTTTTCCGCCTCTTCTGTATCTGGTATGACCACATAAACGGCTTGTCCGTCAAACACTTCAATCTGACCATATCTCCGGAGCATGTAATTATGGGCAAATGGCTTGCTCACTTCCATAACTTCTGCTACCTTAGAGAGCAGCTGCCAGTAATATGCATTCGCATCTAAACTGCGTTTTTTTCGATATTTCACAATCTTTACCGACAGCTTCTCTACATCTTTGATCTTGTCATATCCTTCACGGATTGCAGATGCTTCATTGGCTTCCAGTGTGATATTCATCTTTCCGGTCAGATAATCCATGGATACTCCGGCAGCACGCCCTGTAAATTCCAAACTCATAGCCTAGCCCTTCTCTGCTATCGCTTTATTTAATTTGGCAGCCAATGCTGTATACTGCACTTTCGTCAGCAGCATAAAAGAATCTAACTTATACTTGATCAAAAGTTTGTCCTTATTCACATCCGCTTCTTTCAGCAGCTGTTCCAGATTCTGAAATTCTTCCTCTGATATCAGATCATTCTTGTTCTCCGGTCGAAGCGATTGACTCTTTCCCCATACGAATGCATCTTTTGATTTGTTATTTACTACTTTCAGATAGCAGATCTTATTGCCGGCATATTCCACTGCATCCACGCTGAAATTGTCCGTACATTTCCACTTACGTGTTTTATCATCCTGCGTCAAAGATTCCAGCTGATTGGCATAAAACCAGATAAACGGTGCTGTATAAAGCTCTCTCCCGATTCCCCAGTTAAATCCGGCACGTTTAAAACTGTCAGAAGCTTCTCCTTTTTCTGCTTCTGTATAACTTTCAGTTCCGCAGTCCCATTTTGTAACCCACATCTGTTTTTCATGATCATAAATGCTGATCCCGGCATACATATTGCCTTTCAATTCTTTGTGATCTCTCTGCCAGTTCAAGGCTCCCACTGCTTCATCCAGAATATTCATGTCACACCGGGCGTTCTTGTACAGAAGGATCTGACAGCCCTTTGCTGACACTGTAGCAATGCGGGCTTCAATCTCATCTGCTCTGAGTTTTCTAAATTCCACTCTGTTCACTCCTATCTGATCCGCAGGCTCTCCGTCTGCTCTAATCTTGCAAAATCAAATTCCGCCCCTTCTTTCAGTGCTGATTTAATGGCTGCATTATTGATCTTCGGATCCTGAGCGATCAAATACTGCTCTGGAACCAATGACGGATCATTAATCACAAGACTTGCCGGATTCTTCTGGATTCCAAAAGAAAATAATGCCGTCTTAAATTTTTTCTTTCCGGTCGCTTCCATCGATGCCTGTAACGATTTTTTCATACGGTCGACATTGTTATTTAAAGTCCTCTTATGCTCTGTGAGCCGTTTGATCTCAGCATCAATTCCAGCTGCATCAGATTCAAGTGTTCTGATGATCTTTGCATAATTTTCAGCCTTATCTTCGATTTCTCCTTCGATTGCTTCCATTGTGTCTTTCAGGCATTCACCATCCACTTCCGGATCTCCTGCCATTTCGAGAAGCTCTAAAAATTCTCCTGTTAAGGAATATAACGAACTCATACTTCTTCTGCCTCATCTTTCATAAATTCTTTTTCTCTGTAGGCTTTCGCCTGTCTTTTTAACATCCAATGCCGGAAATCACAGATCTCATCTTCTTCCGGATCCATATCGTCTCCATAAATGAGATCTGCTTCCAAATTATTTTTCATTGCCATCATCTTCCGTAATCACAGAAATTTTGTATTCATATTTTTCTGAATTTGAAGTCGTCATCATCTTGTCCAGTAATTCAATGACTGTCGTATAATCACAAACAAATTCAATTCCACTGTAGCTACCTTTTTCTGTTACCACTAATTTGCACATTCTTTTTTCTCCTTTCAAAATCCCTGCAAGCCATCCCACGTGCCCGATCCGTTACGCTGCACTGGTTTTTCCTTGCACATTTGTCGCAAATCGTTCTTTTCATATTTGACCTGCCTTTGCTTTTCTGATAAAATATGTAAAACGTTTTTTCTAAACTTTTTCCCCTTCGGCTCGTCAAAGTCTCGAAGGGGCTTTTGTTTTACATACATTCATCTTCAAGATCCACATCCTTTAACTTGTACAATGCCAATCCCATCATGCCTAAGCTGATCAGCATAATGATCAGGTTCTCACCGCCACTCATTAAAAACAGCCC
>CAZWLV010000159.1:0-3834 GCA_964634715.1 uncultured Lachnoclostridium sp.
TGAAGATGCATTGGAGGTAGACAGCCGCTTTGCAGGAACAAGAAAAGAACCATCTATCAGGGGTACAATCAAAGGAATCTCTGTAGATAATTTTACGCCTCAAAATTTGACCAAAGGATTTTTGAGGGGAATGGTAAAAGAACTTTACAGCATGTATGAAGGAATGGGAGAAAAAAAGAAAAATCTCGTCGGATCTGGAAACGCGATCAGAAAAAATCATGCTTTAGTAGAAATTTCAGAACAAATTTTTGAAGGATATTTAAAAATTCCGTGTCATAGAGAGGAAGCTGCCTATGGAGCAGCGCTGTATGGACTTTTAGCAAATAAAAACTTTAAAAATGCTTCACAGGTACAAAAGATAATTAAATACGAGTAGGGAGAAAAATATTATGAAAAGATTTTATGGATTCGAACATGGTATGGGAATCGGTGGATGGCTTACAAATTATAAACGTTTTAATGTGCTGCCGGTGGATAAGAGAATGGATATTACGATCGGAGATATGGAACATTTCAGAAGCTATATTACGGAAAAAGATATTGCTTATATTGCAAGCCTTGGAATGGATCATATCCGTTTGGGGTTTGATCAGATCGTGGTTGAAGAGTCTCCATACCGGTATAGAGAAGAAATTCTTGATATCATTGAAAAATTTATCCTTTGGTGCAGAAAATATCAGTTGAATGTCGTATTAAATCTTCACAAAGCAATTGGAAATTACTGCGATATTCCGGAAGAAGTTCAACTGCTGGATAATGAAGAATTACAGGAACGTTTTATCAAGCTATGGATCATGATGGAAAAACGTTTTGAAGCATATCCGGAGGTTGCATTTGAAATCCTGAATGAACTGCGGGATGTGGAACCGGAAAAATGGAATGCTTTAGCAGATAAGACATTAAAGGCGATCAGAGATAAAAATACAGAAAGAAAGGTCATCATCGGTTCTATCTACTGGAATTCGGTTCATTATTTACAGAATTTACCAGTGTATGAAGATGAGAATGTCATTTATACTTTTCATATGTATGCACCAAACGAGTTCACGCATCAGCAGGGAGTACTCCAGACTCCGCAGTGCTACTATAATCGGAAAATGCCGTATCCGGGAGATATCGAGCGGTACAGAGATTTCCAAAATTTGGTAAACGGAGATCCTCATGCCTATGAAGGACTTCAAAGGATGGATCGAAGCTTTATCTACAATGATCTGCAGCCGGCAGTGGAATTTATGAAGGAACGTCCAAATGCAATCTTATGGTGTGGAGAATTTGGAACGATCAGACATGCCGATATCAAATGGAGAGAAGCTTATATGCAGGATGTGATCAGCTTTTTAAAGAAGCATGAAATCCCATATTGTGTCTGGAATTATCTGAGTACACCGAATGATGGAAATCGTTTCAGCTTGGTTGATGATGATGAACGTAAAATTTTGAGCGAGAAAATGGCAAGGATTATCAGAGGTGAGCTTGATGAGTAAGATGATCTTGTTACTTTTCTGCTTAACGATCCTGCTTTCCTGTGGAAGAAATATGTTTTCGAAACATATTTCGGGATACTCCTTTGGAAGCAGCAGCTTTTTTGAACTTCAGACATTGATCTTTTTGAGTGGAACCATCTGTCTGGCAGTGTTTCACAAAAACAGTTTGGCAAATCTGGCAGTAGAGACTGTAATTTATGCGGTCATTTACGGAGTGCTTTTACTGTCTTCCCAATGGTGCTATACAGCAGCATTAAAATACGGGAATCTGTCTATCTGTTCAACCGTGTATTCGTTTGGTTTTATCATACCTACGCTGTCGGGGGCACTGTTTTGGAAGGAAAGCTTAACAGTTTTGAAGATCGCAGGCTTACTCCTTGCGATCCCTGCAATTTTTCTGTCTGTGAAAAAAAATGAGGAAAAAAGTAAAAAGATCGATAGATTCTTAGCGATTCCATTGCTCACAGCAATGCTTTCCTCCGGCGGTCTGGGGCTGCTGCAGAAAATACAGCAAAAATCCATACATGCAGATCAGAAAGAACAGTTCGTTTTGCTTGCTTTTGGATTGGCGGCATGCATTTCGTTTTTTATGATGCTGCTTAAAAAGAGAAAAAGCGAAGGTGCAAGAAAAAAAGTTGATAAAAAAGGATATGCAGCAGCGGTAGGTGTCTGTTTTGGCTGCTGCAATTTATTAAATACGACTTTGGCAGGTGCAATGGACAGCGCAGTGTTTTTTCCAATTCAAAATGTCAGTGTCATTATGCTGAGCATGCTTGCCGGATGCCTGTTTTTTAAAGAAAAGCTTGGGAAAAAAGAATTGATCGTACTTGGTCTTGGAGTTTCAGCAGTGATACTGCTAAGTATATAAAACGAGAAAGGGCTATATGATGAAAGAATGTGATTTAGAACAACTGCTACAAGAAATGTCTTTGAAGGAAAAGATTGGGCAGATGGTGCAGATACCGGCACAAATGCTTTTAGAAGGAGGAATTGTTACCGGACCTTCGGAAAATGTAGAGCTGACGGAAGAAATGACTTCTCTGGTAGGTTCTGTACTTGGCAGAGCCGGAGCGAAGGAACTGCATGAGATACAGAAAGCTTATGTAGAGAAACACCCGCATCATATCCCGTTGCTTCTGATGTTTGATGTGGTCAATGGAATGGAAACGATCTTTCCGATACCGCTGGCACAGGGCTGCACCTTTTCAGCAGAAATGGTAAAAAAAGCGGCAGAGGTTTCAGCAAAAGAAGCAGCGGCAGAGGGACTCCATGTAACGTTTTCGCCGATGACAGATCTTGTCAGAGATCCGAGATGGGGACGTGTGATGGAATCAACAGGTGAAGACCCATGGCTGAATGCGGAACTGGGAAAAGCGATGGTTTGCGGATATCAGGGAACCGGGAAAAAGAAAACGCTTTTGCTGAATGAAAAAGGGAAAATAGCCGGCTGCGTGAAGCATTTTGCAGCGTATGGTGCACCGGAAGGCGGAAGAGATTACGACACGGTAGAAATATCCGAAAGATCCTTGAAGGAAGATTATCTGCCGGCTTATCAGGCAGCCATTGAAGAAGGCTGTGCTATGGTTATGACTTCCTTTAATACATGGAACAGGATTCCTTCTTCAGGGAACAGATGGCTGCTGCGTAAGATTTTGCGGGAGGAGATGGGCTTTGAAGGCGTTGTGATCTCTGATTATGCAGCTGTAGATGAAATGGTAAAGCATGGGATTGCAGAAGACTCCAAAGAAGCTGCGAAGCTGGCAATTATGGCAGGGGTTGATATTGATATGGTATCGACCTGCTACGTAAAATATTTAGAAGAACTCGTGAGGGACGGAGAAGTATCGGAAACATTGATCGATGAAGCTGTCTTGAGGATTTTGCGATTAAAAAATGCACTGGGCTTGTTTGAAAATCCATATAAAGACGGAAATGAAATGGAAGAAGCTGTGCTGCTTTTAAGCGAGGAACACCGTTTATGTGCAAGAGAGGTTGCTGCAGCATCATTTGTCCTTTTGAAAAATGAAGGAGACTGCGAAAATAAGCTTCTTCCTCTGAAAAAAGATTCAGAGCAGAAGGTATCCTTGATCGGACCATATGCAGACGAAAAGGAAATTTACGGTTCATGGTCATTTCCCAAATATCCGGAAAAAACAATAACGATCAGAGATGGAATTGAAAAAAAGGGACAAAAAACAGGATATGCAAAGGGCTGTATTCGTCTGGATCATGAAATGTATACAAGATTTGGAAAAACAGAAGCCTGCAGCGAGGAAGAAGCAAAGGTCATGAGAGACGAGGCAATCAAACTGGCAAAGGCTTCTGATCTGGTAGTTTTATGTATTGGAGA
>CAZWLV010000160.1:0-3806 GCA_964634715.1 uncultured Lachnoclostridium sp.
AATATTTACAGACGATGATGACAGCAGGTACAAAGTGACCGTATGCTGGATTTATGATTTGAGAAAATTTCTATCGTAGATGATCGTGGGAGAGGGAATTATGCAGAATTCAAAAAAACACTTGAAAATGTCTCATGTGCAGATCATTGCATTGGGATTTTTTCTGATCATTTTAGCAGGGACACTGCTTTTGATGCTGCCGGTGTCTACAAAAAATGGTCAGGGAGCTTCCTTTTTAGATGCACTGTTTACGGCGACTTCAGCATCCTGCGTAACGGGATTGATCGTACAGGACACATCACTTTACTGGAGCGGCTTTGGTCAGGCAGTGATCCTTTTGATGATCCAGATCGGGGGACTTGGTTTTATGACCATTGCGGCCATGTTTTTTATGTTTTTAAGAAAAAGAGTGCATCTGAGAGAAAGAGAAATTTTATCGGAAAGCATCAGCGTCAGTCAGGTAGGCGGGATCCTTCGTCTGGCAAAGAAGATTCTGGCAGGAACATTTGTGATCGAAGGTTTAGGAGCATTTCTTTTAATGATCCGGTTTGTGCCTCTATATGGAAAACAGGGAATCTGGATGTCTGTTTTTCATGCAGTGTCAGCATTTTGTAATGGCGGATTTGACCTGATGGGACAGCATACGGGAGCGTATTCTTCTTTGACGGCATTTTCAGATGACTGGCTGGTAAGTACGGTCATCATGCTCCTGATCATCATCGGGGGTGTAGGATTTGTTGTCTGGGACGATGTACTTACTTATCGATGCAAGATCAAAAAATATCACCTTCACAGCAAGATCGTGCTGTTTATGTCGGCAATTTTGGTATTTGGCGGAGCAGTCCTCTTTTTGATCGTAGAAAGAAATGCAACGGGAGCAGGATTATCTGTGAAAGAGCAGATCTTGGCAGCATTGTTTGATTCTGTGACAGCGAGAACAGCAGGATTTAATACCGTAGATACGGGAGCACTTTCAGATGCCGGAAAGCTTCTGACGATCATGCTGATGTTTATCGGAGGAAGTCCGGGTTCTACGGCAGGCGGAGCGAAAACAACGACCATTATGGTTCTGTTTTTGTATGCATTTTCTTATATGAGAAAAACAAAAGGAACTTCTGTGTTCGGAAGAAGTCTGGAAGATGATGCACTTCGTAAAGCGAGTGCCGTATTTTTTACCAATCTGATGCTGGCATTGGGAGTCACCATTGTCATCAGTGCAGTACAGCAGCTGCCGATGCTGGATCTGATGTTTGAAACATTTTCAGCCATCGGAACGGTAGGAATGACAACAGGACTTACAAGAGAACTAAACGGAATTTCAAGGATCCTGATCATTTTCTTAATGTATTGCGGACGAGTAGGAAGTCTTTCCTTTGCCAATGCACTGGCAGGAAAAAGAAAAACTGCACCGGTAAAAGATGCGGTGGAAAAAATTACGATTGGATAGGGAGAGAACATCATGAAATCATTTTTAATCATAGGAATGGGAAAATTCGGTCATCATATGTGCCAGAATCTGGCGGATCTGGGCAATGATCTGATGATCGTCGATGAAATGGAAGAAAAAGTAGAAGATCTGGTAGACATCGTTACCAGTGCAAAAGTAGGAGACTGTACCAGAATTGATGTGCTGCAGTCTTTTGGTGTAGCAAATTTTGATGCCTGTATCGTATGCATCGGTGACAATTTTCAGAGCAGTCTGGAAATCACTTATAATCTTTCTGAGCTTGGAGCAAAGCAGGTCATCAGTCTGGCATGTACGGACATTCATGCAAAATTCCTTTTAAGAAATGGGGCAACCCATGTGATCTATCCGGAAAGGGATATGGCAGGCAGACTGGCTGTATCTATCAGCAATGACAGTATTTTTGACTATATCAAACTTAGTGAAGAATTTTCCATTATGGAGATCAGACCGATCAGGGCATGGTATGGGAAAAATATCATCGAAGCCAATATCCGTGCAAAACATCATGTCAATGTGCTGGCGATTAAGGAAGAAAGTGGAAAAGTTCATATGCCGGGAACAGAATACCGGTTTAATGAGCATGACCACGTGATCGTTATGGGAAGACACGAAGATATTAATAAACTTGTATAAAAATGTCATTTTGGAGGTTGGAATGCTGGGAGAATGTCACGCCCATGTGATCATGGATGGAATGAATTATAAAGAAGCAGTGATGGTTCATAAAAATGGAGTGAACGATGAAAAGATCCATCAGTGTTTTCAAAAATACAAAGATGCAGGAATCTTATTTATCCGTGATGGAGGAGATTCTTATGGCGTGTCCAAACGTGCCGGAGAGATTGCACCGGAGTATGGAATCGAATATCTGACTCCTGTATTTGCAATCCATAAAAAAGGGCATTATGGCGGGATTGTCGGCAGAAGTTTTTCTGATCTGAAAGAATACAGAAATCTGATAAAAGAAGTCAAAGAGTCCGGCGGAGATTTTGTGAAGATCATGATCAGTGGTCTGATCGATTTTGAACAGTTTGGTGTTTTGACAGAGTCTGGATTAGAACCGGAACTGATCAAAGAAATGGTTCATATTGCCCATGAAGAGGGATTGGCTGTTATGGCACACTGCAACGGTGCGGAAACGATGCTGGCAGCTGCAGAAGCGAAGGTTGACAGTATCGAACATGGTGCGTATAGTAATCAGGAAGCGTTGGAAGCGATGGCAGAGTATCAGGTCATCTGGACACCGACGGTATCACCGATCGGAAATCTGACCGGAGGCGGTCGTTTTTGTGACGAAATTACAGAAAAGATCAAAGAATTTCATTTGGGACAGATCCGTTCCTTTGTCCGGATGGGAGGAAAGATTGCACTGGGAAGTGATGCCGGTGCATGGCGGGTGCCGCATGTGGAAGGTTTTCAGACAGAGCTTGCGTATCTGACAGGAATCGTAGAAAAAGAACATCTGGAAATGACAGAAAAGCTGATAAAAGAAAGATTTACAAGGAGAGTATAGATGGAGCAGTACAAAGAGATAGAAAGAGCATTGATCAAAAAATTCAGAAAACCGATCTGGCGTAAATTCACGCAGGCGATCAATGATTATGACCTGATTCAGGAAGGAGATAAGATTGCAGTCTGTATTTCGGGCGGCAAGGATTCCATGCTTTTGGCAAAACTGATGCAGGAACTGCAGCGTCATGGAAAATTTCCATTTGAACTGGTATTTCTTGTGATGGATCCGGGATATACTCCGAAAAACCGTAAAAAGATCGAAGATAATGCAAAGCTTTTAAATATACCGATCACGATTTTTGAAAGTCCGATCTTTGATTCGGTAGTAGAGATCAAAGATAATCCATGCTATCTGTGTGCCCGTATGCGGAGAGGTTATCTGTATAAAAATGCACAGGATTTGGGATGCAATAAGATCGCACTGGGGCATCATTTTGATGATGTCGTAGAAACGATCCTGATGGGAATGCTTTACGGTGCACAGATCCAGACGATGATGCCGAAACTGCATAGTACGAATTTTGAAGGAATGGAACTGATCCGTCCGATGTATCTGATCAAAGAAGAAGATATTCTGGCATGGCGTGATTACCATGAACTTCAGTTTTTACAGTGTGCGTGCAGATTTACGGAGAAAATTTCCGAAGCAGAAGACGGTGTAGGAGAATCCAAGCGTCAGGAAATGAAAATGCTTATGAAACAGTTCCGTGCGACAAGTAAGCATATCGAAATGAATATTTTCCGGAGTGTGGAAAATGTAAATTTAAGTACGGTCATTGCTTATAAAAAAGACGGAGTGGAACACCATTTTCTGGAAACTTATGAC
>CAZWLV010000161.1:0-3793 GCA_964634715.1 uncultured Lachnoclostridium sp.
TATTACATGGTATAAATGTGGGGTAGCAGTCGCTAAGGGATATAGTTCAGTTGGTAGAACGTTGGTCTCCAAAACCAAATGTCGAGGGTTCGAGTCCTTCTGTCCCTGCTAATGCTAAGAGCCATGACCGAAAGGTCATGGCTTTTTTTGTTGTGCAACAGCGAGAAAGTTGGAGCCGACGACGCCCTGCGGAGCACAAACAGGGGCTGGCACTGGTGCTTGTAAAAATTCAGTTGAAAAAAGTATGATTCACGCAAGAGCAGGATTCTTTTTCGAAGCAAAATTTAAAATAAGTCTGTGATGGTTAATGCTTATGAGATACGAGTGAACATTAACATAAAAAGTAAAAATTATAAAAAAAGAATTAAAAAAGGTCTTAACAAAAAGTATTTTAAGTAGTAGAATAGAAACAATTTATCAAAAAATTACCAGAGGAGAATTACGATGAAGTTATTAGAAGAACGTATCCGTAAAGACGGTGTTGTCAAACAGGGCAATGTACTAAAGGTAGACAGTTTTATCAATCATCAGATGGACGTGGAATTATTTAACGAAATGGGAAAAGAATTCAAACGTTTATTTGCTGACAAACCGATCAATAAGATCCTGACGATCGAAGCTTCCGGAATCGGTATTGCTTGTATCGTTGCACAGCATTTCAATGTTCCGGTTGTATTTGCGAAAAAGACACAGAGCATCAATCTGGATGGAGAAATGTATACTTCCAAAATTGAATCCTTTACTCATAAAAGAGTTTATGATGTGATCGTTTCCAAAAAATTCATTACACCGGATGACCATATCCTGATCGTGGATGATTTCCTTGCAAACGGCTGTGCCGTAAAAGGTTTGATCGAACTGATCCAGGCTGCCGGTGCAACAGTAGAAGGTGTTGGAATCGCCATTGAAAAAGGTCAGCAGGTCGGCGGAAAAGAACTGCGTGAACAGGGACTGCATGTAGAATCACTTGCGATCATTGAAAGTATGGATGCAGAAACAGGCGAGATCGTATTTCGTGAACAGTAAGAGAAGGGATAAATAATGCGGATGAAAAGCCGCACAAAAGAGGAGAGAGAAAAAACGATGAGTAGAAAAGAAACAGCAGATATTAAAAATATCTACCAGCTTGACGGGAAAGTGCCGGTTGCCAAAGCAATTCCTTTTGGAATCCAGCATATTCTTGCCATGTTCGTATCAAATTTAACACCGATCACTTTGATCGCAGCAGCAGCTCAGCCTGCACTTTCAACAGCAGAGATCGCAATGCTGTTACAGAATGCGATGTTCGTAGCCGGAATCGCAACATTGATCCAGTTATTCCCGATATGGAAAGTCGGATCCAGACTTCCGATCGTTATGGGTGTCAGCTTTACTTTCGTAACAGTACTTTGTACAGTAGCAGCAAACTACGGTTATTCAGCAGTCGTAGGTGCTGTTTTAGTAGGCGGTATTTTTGAAGGTACATTAGGACTTTTTGCAAAATACTGGAGAAAACTGATCAGCCCGATCGTAGCAGCATCTGTCGTAACAGCCATTGGATTTTCCTTATTTACTGTAGGTGCCCGTTCTTTCGGCGGCGGTTACAGTGAAGATTTTGGTTCTGCACAGAATCTGATCATTGCAGGTGTAACATTAGTGACTTGTCTTGCATGGAACATTTATGCAAAAGGATATCTTCGTCAGCTTTCCGTTCTGGCAGGTCTGATCGTTGGATATATCGTAGCGATCTTTTTCGGAAAAGTAGATCTGAGCATGATCTTCTCCGGCGGACTTGTGGCACTTCCAAGACTGATCCCGTTTAAACCGGAATTCAATCTCGGAGCGATCATCTCTACATCGATCATTTTCTTAGTATCTGCTGCGGAAACCATCGGTGATACAACAGCCATGGTTGCCAGCGGACTGGATCGTGACATTAAAGATGAAGAAATCTCAGGTTCTCTTGCCTGTGACGGATTTGCTTCCTCCATTTCTTCTTTATTTGGATGTCCTCCGGTAACTTCATTCTCACAGAATGTTGGTCTGATCGCGATGACAAAAGTCGTAAACCGTTATACGATCGCAACAGGTGCAGTTGCAATGCTCCTTGCCGGTTTATTACCACCGGTTGGTAATTTCTTCGCATCTCTTCCGGATGCTGTATTAGGCGGATGTACGATCATGATGTTTGGTACGATCCTTACTTCCGGTATGGAAATGATCGCAAAATGCGGATTTACCCAGAGAAACATTACGATCGCAGCACTTTCATTAGCGATCGGTATTGGATTTACGACAGCCAGCGAAGTTGGAATCTGGTCAGCATTCCCTGAATCAGTTCAGACTGTATTTGCATCTAATGTAGTAGCAGTTGTATTCGTTATGGCGATCATTTTAAATCTGATCCTTCCAGAAGATATGGAAATGAAAAAAGTAGAAAAATAAAAATAAGATGTGATGCCGTCACAGAGCTGTTCTGTGGCGGCATTTTTCTAAACAGAGTCTGGGAAAAGAATACCAAAAATTTACAACAGTAAAAGGCTCCTATCAGCAATGATAATAAGGATTAATTAATAAAAATAGGTTGACGTTCCCCAGAGAAATCATTAATATTAAAATAATAGCAAAGTGTTTGTTTTTGAAAGGAGAGTTATATCATGGCGTACTATTATAGTGAACCATCTCATACATTTAGTGAATATCTGTTAGTGCCGGGGTATTCAAGCAGTCAGTGCATTCCGGCAAATGTCAGTTTAAAAACTCCATTAGTAAAATTCAGAAAAGGTGAGGAACCTGCTTTATCTTTAAATATCCCATTGGTTTCAGCAGTTATGCAGTCTGTATCAAATGATACGATGGCAGTGGCATTGGCAAGAGAAGGCGGCGTTTCTTTTATTTATGGATCCCAGCCGATCGAAGCACAGGCAGATATGGTAAGAAAAGTAAAAGCATATAAAGCCGGTTTCGTAGTAAGTGATTCTAATCTGGTACCGGATAATACACTGGCAGAAGTTCTTGCGTTAAAAGAAAAAACAGGACATTCTACCATGGCAGTTACAGAAGACGGTACACCAAACGGAAAATTGTTAGGTATCGTGACAGGCAGAGATTATCGTATTTCCCGTATGTCAATGGATACAAAGGTTGCTGAATTTATGACACCATTTGAAAAACTGGTGACAGGACACAGCGGCATGACTTTAAAAGAAGCAAATGACATTATCTGGGATCATAAGCTCAATGCCCTTCCGGTGATCAACGATGATCAGACACTGGATTCTATCGTTTTCAGAAAAGACTATGAATCTAAAAAAGCAAATCAGAACGAACTTTTAGATTCTCAGAAACGATATGTAGTAGGTGCAGGTATCAATACAAGAGACTTTGCAGAACGTGTTCCGGCACTGGTAGAAGCAGGTGTAGATATCTTATGTATCGACTCCAGTGAAGGTTTCAGCGAATGGCAGAAGATCACCATCGACTGGATCAGAGAACATTATGGCGATACCGTAAAGGTAGGTGCAGGTAATGTTGTTGATGCTGATGGTTTCAGATTCCTTGCAGAATGCGGTGCAGACTTCGTAAAAGTAGGTATCGGCGGCGGTTCGATCTGTATTACCCGTGAAACAAAGGGTATCGGACGCGGACAGGCAACTGCAACGATCGAAGTAGCAAAAGCAAGAGATGAATATTATAAAGAAACAGGAATTTATGTACCGATCTGCAGCGATGGCGGTATCGTACATGATTATCATATGACACTCGCACTGGCTATGGGAAGTGACTTTATCATGCTCGGAAGATATTTCTCACG
>CAZWLV010000162.1:0-3790 GCA_964634715.1 uncultured Lachnoclostridium sp.
TTTAGGAGGATTTGTCGTGAAAAAATTACAAACACCCAAGTTATCGTTGAAAAAACTGCTGAAAACTCCATCAAAAAAACAGCAGAACGATCCAACGAAGAAGTCAAAAATGACTTTTAAAAAAATGAGCAGAAAAAAGAAATTACTGATCATCGGAATCTTTCTTCTGATCATCGTTGCTGCCGCTGTCGGTTTCTCCCGGTTTTCGAAAAAAAATCGGATGAAAAACAATAGGGCTGAAGCTTTTACCACCGAAACTGCCACGATCACACGGCAGACACTGTCAAATTCCATCAGTGCTACCGGTACTGTCGAAAGTGCAAAGACAAAAACTGTCAACACCAAATTAAGCAACATTGAAGTTACCGCTGTACATGTCGCAGAAGGCGATTATGTCGAAGAAGGCGATATCATCTGCGAATTCGATTCTTCTGATTATAAGGAAGCATTAGCAAAAGCTCAAAATAACTATTCCGTTAATCAGAAGATTGATGCTTTAGGCGATGACTATACCACGATCTATGAAGAAAGCATGGCAAATGCTGAAGAAGGTCTGGCGGATGTCCGTGAAACAAGAGACGATGCAAAAGAAGCCTATCTGGAAGCCATGGACGATCTGTCGGATGCAGAATCTGATGCAGACAGTGCAAAAAACACCTATGAAGCCTATGTAAAACAACATCCAAATGCAGAAGCAGATTATCACAATGCAAAAGCTGCCCTTGAAAAAGTACAGAATGCTTCTAATGCAGTCAATGAAGCGAAAAATGCATTGGAAACTGCCAACACTGCCCTTGCCAATGCAAAAAAGGATCTGGAAAATGCAAAAGCCTCTGAGGAAGAGCTGGATCTGACCGATTTCCAGAAAGCGGTTTATGATGCAGAACATACTGTAGAGACCGCTTCTTCTGAACTGACAAAGGCGGAATCCGCTTTTGCACAGTTAAACACTACCGTAGATGCCGCTTCCGCTGCTTTCAAAGAAGCAGAACGGATCTATAACAAAATGCAGGGATACAAATCTGCTTATCAGCAAAAAGAAGCTGCCGTTGCTTCCGCAGAACAAAGTACAGAACAAAGCAAAGCACAATACGAACAGGCTCAGTCACAGCGCGAAAACTATCAGGATCAGTACGACTCTGCTGTTAAAAAAGCTCAGGAGGACTACGACCGTGCCGTTCTCGAAGAACAGCTCATTACAGAATCTCAGGAAGAAAAAACCATTGATGAATACACAGAACTCATCGAAGACTGTGTTGTACGAGCAACCATGAGCGGTGTGATCACTTCCTTAAATGTCACCGAAGGTAATGTGTTCGAAGGCGGAAACATTTATACGATCCAGGATAATGAAAACTTTATCGTGACTTCTTCCGTAGACGAATATGATATTTCCAGCATCGAAAAAGGAATGTCAGCCTACATCAAGACCGATGCAACCGGTGACGCTGAAATGAATGGAGAAGTGACTTATGTCGCAATTTCATCTTCCGGAAACGGTGCCATGGGTGCCATCAGTTCCAGCGGTTCCTATACGATCAAAGTTTCTGTTTCTAATCCTGATGAAAAACTGCGTGCCGGCATGACTGCCAAGATCAGTATTTCTCTGGAAGAAGCTGAAAATGTTCTGACGGTTCCGTATGATGCCGTTACTACTTCCCCTGACGGAACTTCTTCGATCACCATCGATGAAAACGGAGAAAAGAAAACGATCACTGTAAAAACCGGTCTGGAAACAGATTATTATACCGAGATCATCAGCGATGAAATATCCGAAGGAATGACTGTTTATCTGTCAACACCTCTGATCACTTCAACACCGTCAAATTTTGATCCTGATGACACATCGATCATGGATGGATTATTTAACGGAGGCGGTATGCCTGATGGCGGCAATATGCCCGGTGGCGGCAGCATGCCTGGCGGCGGTGGTAACTCCGGAGGCGGTATGCCTGGCGGCGGCGGAAATCCGGGCGGCGGTCCTGGCGGATTTTAAGGAGGCATTTTCATGGAAACAACTTCTTTGATCCATTTGGACAATATCGTAAAACGTTTTTATGAACATCAGGAAAATGAACTGGAAATCCTTCACGGAATCAGTCTGGATGTTCAAAAAGGGGAATTTGTCTCTATTGTAGGAGAATCCGGTTCCGGAAAAACGACATTGATGAACATCATCGGAATTTTAGACCGTCCTACAGAAGGCACTTATATTTTAGATGGGATTTCAATCGCAGATGCCAAAGATAAAGAACTTTCTCATATCCGTAACCAGAAGATCGGCTTTGTATTTCAGACTTACAATCTGATCAGCCGAACCACGGCTCTGAAAAATGTAGAACTTCCCATGCTCTATGCAGGCGTTCCTAAAAAGGAACGAAAAGAACGTGCGGAATATTATCTTGAAATGGTCGGAATGCAGGATCGTATGACGCATAAACCAGATGAGTTATCCGGCGGACAAAAACAGAGAGTTGCCATTGCAAGAGCTCTTTCCAACGAACCGTCGATCATCCTTGCCGATGAACCTACCGGTGCTCTGGATTCAGAAACAGGACGTAATATCATGGATATCTTCCACAAATTAAATCATGAACAGGGAAAAACCATTGTCCTGATTACCCACTCCAAGGAACTTGCCGAGGAAACGGGGCGCATCATTACCATTCAAGATGGAAGAATCGTTTCAGAAAGGGTAAAATAATATGTTATTTTTGGAAAATATCTTATTAGCTCTCAGCGGTCTCCGCTCTAACATCATGCGGACTCTTTTGACCATGCTGGGAATCATCATTGGTATCGCTTCCGTCATCGCGATCATGACCGTCGGCGATTCCATTAACGGAACCGTAACTTCTTCTATGGAAAATATCGGTGCTAACAACATTACGGTCAGTGTTTCAAGAGTCGTAAACGACACGGAAGACACCACTTCCACCGGACGTAATTTCGGTTCTTTCAGCAGGAATGCTTCTATGGAAGATGAAGATTATATCACCGATGACATGATCAGTGCATTCCTTGAGGAATATCGTGATGACATTCAGGGGATCTTCTTAACGGAATCTGTAGGAAATGGTACTGCTGAAGACGGAAATCTTTCTGCCTCTGTTTCCGTAACCGGTGTCAATTCCGATTATCTGGAAAATCAGGAATTAACGATCGTCAGCGGACGCACACTGACGGAACGTGACCAGACAGAAGCACGAAAAGTCATTCTCGTAGCAGATGATCTTGTAGATACTCTTTTTAACGGCAATTATGACAGTGCTATTGGCGAAAGTATTGATGTATTTATCAATAATCGGTATTATCAGTACACCATTGCAGGCATTTATGAATATGAAGAAGAATCTTCCATTGCAGCAACTTCTGAATCTACAGAACTTCCTACAACGGTCTATCTTCCGCTGTATGCTGCCCATGAAGAAACCCATTCTACTTCGGGATATACCTCTTTTACCGTCGCAGCTGCCAGCTCTACGGATTCTTCCTCATTCTGTGAGACTATTGAAAATTATTTTAACAGCTCTTACTACCGCAATAATGAAGATTTTGAAGTTTCTGCTTCCAGCATGGAAAGCCTGCTGTCTTCTTTAACAGAAATGGTATCTACGATTTCTCTTGCCATTTCCGTGATCGCAGGAATCTCTCTGCTGGTAGGAGGGATCGGTGTCATGAACATTATGCTCGTTTCGATCACCGAACGTACCCGTGAGATTGGCACGAGAAAGGCTCTCGGTGCAACAAACAACTCGATTCGTACACAATTTATCGTAGAATCCATCGT
>CAZWLV010000163.1:0-3776 GCA_964634715.1 uncultured Lachnoclostridium sp.
TAATCTAATTCTAATTTTTGGATCATTTCATCAGCATTGCCTGTTGCTGAATCCATTGCCTGCATTCTGGCACCGTTTTCACTGGCAACGGCTTCCATCATCGCCCCATAGATCAGACTCGTGATATATTTTGGGATGATCATCGCCAGTGCTGTTCCTTCATTTGGTGCATAGTTCATCGGAACATTGTCCAGATCACTTTTTCTTTCCGTTTCATTGATCTCTACCGGTAAGAGCTTTAACATCGTTGGAATATGAGTTACCGTATTTTTAAATACGGTATAAGCAAGATAGATCTCTCCGATCTCACCTTTTTCAAATCTTCCCAGAAGCTCTTCACTCAGCTCTTTCGCATCTGCATAAACCGGTGCATTCATAACCTCTGAACGGTCTGAGGTGATCGTATAACCTTTCAGTTCCAGAGAATCTCTTCCCTTTTTTCCAAGAGCATAGATTTCCGTATGTTCCTTATCAAATCTTTCATCACCGGTGATCAGTTTTACGATATTGTTGTTATAACCGCCGGCAAGACCTCTGTTGGAAGTAATGGTGATCACAGCTTTTTTCTGGGATACACCGGACTTCAGATACGGATGATCGATGCTTCCTGATTTGGAAAGCATTGTGGCAATGGTGTCATACATACAGTCAAAATACGGCTTGGTAGACTCTGCTTTTCCCTTTGCCCGCTGCAGTTTTACCGTAGAAACCAGTTTCATGGCTTTGGTAATCTGCTGCGTACTGGTAATGCTGCCTTTACGCCGTTTGATCTCTCTCATTGACGCCATAAGATAACCTCCAGTTCCTTCGGTTTAAAAAGACTTTTTAAATTCTTCAATGGCTTTGACAAGACGTGCTTCGCACTCTTCAGACATCACGTTTGTTTCACGGATACTTTCCGGAACATCTGCATATTTGGTCTTTACAAACTCTAAGAAACCTTTTTCGAATTCCTGTATTCTCTTTACCGGAACATCCAGAAGATATTTTCTTGTCACGGTATAGATCATGATGATCTGATCTTCAACTGCCATCGGCTGATACTGCGGCTGTTTTAATACTTCTTTGATTCTTTCACCCTGTTCCAGCTTTTCTTTCGTATCTGCATCCAGTTCTGAACCAAACTGTGCAAATGCAGCAAGCTCACGATACTGTGCAAGTTCTACTCGGATCGGAGCTGCGATCTTTTTCATCGCCTTGATCTGTGCAGCACCACCAACTCGTGATACGGAAAGACCTGCATTTACCGCAGGACGGAAACCTGCATTGAACATTTCTGTTTCAAGATAGATCTGACCGTCTGTGATCGAAATTACGTTTGTCGGAATATAAGCAGAAACGTCTCCTGCCTGTGTTTCAATGATCGGAAGTGCTGTTAAAGAACCTCCGCCAAGTTCATCATTTAATTTTGCCGCACGTTCCAGCAGTCTGGAATGCAGATAGAAAACATCACCCGGATATGCTTCACGTCCTGGCGGTCTCTTTAAGAGCAATGCCAGAGTACGGTATGCTGTCGCATGCTTGGACAGGTCATCATATACGATCAGAACATCGTCTCCGTTTTCCATCCATTCTTCACCGATGGCACATCCTGCATACGGTGCGATATACTGCAGCGGTGCTAACTCGCTGGCAGTCGATGCAACGACTGTTGTATAGTCAAATGCATCAAATTCTTCTAATTTTTTCACGATCGATGCAACAGTAGATGCTTTCTGACCGATCGCAACATAAATACATTTTACGCCTTTGCCTTTCTGATTAATGATCGTATCAATGGCAATGGCTGTTTTACCGGTCTGTCTGTCACCGATGATCAGCTCACGCTGGCCTCTTCCGATCGGAACCATGGAATCGATCGCCTTGATACCGGTCTGAAGCGGAGTATCTACGGATTTACGTGTGATAACACCCGGAGCTACTCTTTCGATCGGGCGGAACTTTTCCGTATGGATCGGTCCTTTTCCATCGATCGGCTGTCCCAGTGCATTGACAACACGGCCTAACATACAGTCACCAACCGGAACTTCTACTACACGTCCCGTAGTCTTTACTGTATCGCCTTCATTAATATTTTTCTGATCGCCTAACAAAACGGCACCAACATTGTCTTCTTCCAGATTGAGCACCATGCCAAGAACGTCTCCCGGAAATTCCAGAAGTTCTCCCTGCATCGCTTTTTCCAGCCCGTGAACACGGGCGATCCCATCTGCTACCTGAATGACAGTACCAACATCAGATACTTCCATTTGTCCGGCGTATTGTTTAATCTGTTCTTTAATTACGGAGCTGATTTCTTCCGGTCTTAAATTCATAAAAACTTACACCTTCTTTCTTAAGCCTGCACAGAAAAAAGTACACATTCCTCTTTCCTGTGACCGCAGTGATCGAATTCTCTTAAAACTTATCCGACATGAAGTGCAGATAACTGTTTTGATAATTCTCTCAGCTTATTTTTAATGCTTGTATCAACGATACGGTCACCGATACGGATCACCATACCGCCAAGCAGCGTTTCGTCTACTGTATAATTCATTTCAAAACTTTCATAAGAAGTCGTTTCCAGCAGCCGTTGTTCCACTTTCTTTTTCTGTTCTTCTTTTAAAGGAACAGCAGTAGAAACAAATGCCACACCGATCTTTTTATATTCTTTGATCTGTCCGATGAAATATTCCAGTATCTTTTCCACATCGACAAAACGATCTTTCTGAACAAGGATCAGTAAAAATCCTGCAAATTCTCTCGAAAACGTTTTTTCAAAGATCATTTTCCCTGTCTCCATCTTTTTGTCTTTTACGATCTTCGGATGCTTCATGAACTTCATCAGCTCATCATCGTTTCTGATGACTTCCAAAAATACTTTCGCTTCTTCAAAAAGAAGATCGATCTTATTTTCTTCCAAGCCAAGCTCAAACAAAGCATTTCCATATGTTTGGGATACTAGCTTTGCCATGTGTCATCACCCATTTCTTTTAAAGTATCCTCAAGCAGCTGATTCATAGTTTTCTCATCCATGGAAACAGCAACCATCTTTCCTGCCATCATCGCTGCGATCGCTACGACTTCCTGTTTCAGATCATCCATCGCTTTTTTCTTTTCCAGTTCGATCTGAACATTGGCACTTGCAATGATACGTGCTGCTTCTTCTTTCGCTTCATCTACGATCACACGTTCATTTTTCAATGCACGTTTTCTTGCTTCACTTAAGATTTCTTCAGCGTCTGCTTCTGCATTCTGAATCTTTGCATCATACTCTGCTTTTAATTTTAATGCATCTTCTTTTTCTCTGTTTGCGGTATCCTTTGTTTCCTGCACCATTTCCTGACGTTTCTTTAACATATCACGTACAGGATTAAACAGAATATAGGACAGTGCCAGAAAGAGAACAAATACCGCGATCATTGACAGTACGATTTCGAAGATCAACTGGGCATCCAGTCCAAATAATCTCTCCAAAACACCGCCTCCTCTCTATTCGTCTTTCTACAGATTAGCTTAATCCACCTAATAATGGCTGTACGAATAATAAGATGAGGGCAACTACCAGAGAGTAAAGACCTGTTGTTTCCGCAACAGCCTGTCCTAAGAGCATTGTAGAAGTAATTTCTGATTTTGCTCCCGGATTTTTACCTACTGCACTTGTTGCCATGCCTGCTGCAAAACCCTGTCCGATAGCAGGTCCGATACCTGCGATCATTGCAATTCCTGCACCAATTGCAGAACAAGCTAAAATTAAACCTTCGTTTGTAATCTGTGTCATAATCATTTCCTCCTGA
>CAZWLV010000164.1:0-3769 GCA_964634715.1 uncultured Lachnoclostridium sp.
CGTGTTATATAATATCATTTTCCTGCAAAGATTGCAAGTATTTTTTATCTTCTTTTGAAAGATTTGCTCCTTCTAAAAGATCCGGTCTTCGTTCTGCCGTTCTTTTTAAAGACTGCTCCCGTCTCCATTTTTCAATATTAACATGATGACCGGACAAAAGTACTTCCGGCACTTTTTTTCCATGCCATTCTTCCGGTCTCGTATACTGCGGATATTCCAAAAGATTATCATGAAATGACTCGATTTCATGAGATGCCTGTTTGTTTAAGACTCCCGGAACGAGGCGGCTGATCGCATCGATCATTACCATGGAAGGAAGCTCGCCTCCGGTCAATACATAATCACCGATCGACATATAATCCGTCACGATTTCTTCCAATACACGTTCGTCAATCCCTTCATAATGACCGCAAAGAAAAATCAGATCTTCTTCTTTTGAAAATTCTTCCGCATATCCCTGACTAAACACATTTCCCTGCGGTGTCAGATAGATCACTCTCGGTTTTTTACCGATCTTTTCACAGACATATTCATATGCCCTGTAGATCGGTGCCGCCTGCATCAAAAGACCTGCACCGCCGCCATACGTGTAATCATCGACCTGTCCATGCTTATTCTGTGCGAAATCACGGATATTGATCGCCTCAATGTTCAAAAGACCATTTTTTACCGCACGACCGATGATACTGGTATTCAGACCGTCCATGACCATTTCCGGAAACAATGTTAAAATATAAAAATTCATTCTAAAACCTTTCTAATCAAACAGTCCCTTTAACACATGCACTGTCATGACTTCTTCTTCCAGATCTACATCCAGAATGCAGTCTCTGATCGCCGGAAGAAGCAGTTCTCTTCCATCTTCCGTCTCAACCACATAGACATCGTTGGCACCGGTTTCCATAACTTCTGTCAGATAACCAAGAACCTCTCCTTCGTCAGTCACAACTTTCAGATCGATCAGATCTGCCACATAATTTTCATTTTCTTCCAAAGCCACTGCATCTTCTCTGTGGATCAGCAGATCTTTGCCTTTATATTTTTCAATGTCATTGATGTTATCAATTCCCTTAAACTTTAAGATTACCTGATTTTTGAAAAATTTGACTCCTGCAATCTCCAGATCAAGATGTTCTCTTCCTGTATCAAGAATGACTTTTTTCAAATCTTTAAATCGATTCACATCACTTGTTGTCGGATAAACCTTGACTTCTCCTCTGACACCATGGGTTGAGGAAATTACACCAACTCTTAATAACTGTTCCATATTTTCTCCCACTGCAGTCGCTAAAAAGCCTGCACAAACAACAAACAGGGGCTTAAAAAGCCCCTGTCAATTACTGTTTTATACTCAGCATCTCAAGCACCGAAAAGCCTCTTGCCTTTTTATGCTAAAATGTCCACAACAACTTTCTTATTGTAGTCAGAAGATGCTGCTTTTACTACTGAACGGATTGCTTTTGCAATTCTTCCTGACTTTCCGATAACTTTTCCCATATCAGATGGAGCCACACGAAGTTCTACGACGATGACTCTTTCTTTTTCAGTTTCCGTAACAACAACTTCGTCCGGATTTTCAACGAGTGCTTTCGCAATCACTTCAACTAAATTTTTCAATTCTCCACCTCCAGGCGGGTACGAAATTATTATTTTTCAATACCTGCTAATTTGAAGATTTTTCCAACAACTTCTGTTGGCTGAGCACCGTTTGCTAACCATTTTTTAGCAGCTTCTTCATTTACGTTGAATGTGCTTGGGTTTGTGTTTGGATCGTATGTTCCGATTTCTTCGATAAATCTTCCATCTCTTGGAGATTTAGAATCTGCTACGATAATTCTGTAAAAAGGAGCTTTTTTCTGTCCCATTCTTCTTAATCTGATCTTTACTGCCATTTCTTTCACCTCATAAATCTGTTTTCCGAATCACTTTGTCCGGAAAATCATTCTTTCTTTTTTGTTATTGTTGATATATTTATGTTAAAAAGGAAGTTTTCCAAACATTCCTCTTTTACCACGTTTACCGCCCATCATTCCAGGCATCTGTTTCATGAGCTTTCTGCTCTGTTCAAACTGTTTGACCAGTCTGTTTACCTCACTGATATCGACTCCTGCACCCTTTGCGATCCTGCGTTTTCTGGAAGGATTGATCACTTCCGGATTTCTTCGCTCCTGTGGTGTCATGGAAAGAATGATCGCCTCGATCCGTGCCATCTTCTTTTCATCCATCGCATCTTCGATCTGCTTTAACTGTGCACCGCCCATTCCCGGCATCATGCTTAAGATACTCGTGAGACCGCCCATCTTCTTCATTTGATTCATACTTTCTAAGTAATCATCAAATCCGAACTGGTTCTTTTTCATGTTCTGCAGCATCTGTTTAGACTTTTCTTCGTCTACTTCCTGTGCTGCTTTTTCGATCAAAGTAAGGACATCTCCCATACCAAGAATACGGGATGCCATTCTGTCCGGATAAAACTGTTCCAGATCTGAAAGCTTTTCGCCCATACCAATGTATAAGATTGGTTTTCCGGTAACTGCACGGATAGAAAGTGCCGCACCGCCTCGTGTATCACCATCTAATTTGGTAAGGATCACACCGTCAATTCCGATCTTTTCTTCAAATGTATTTGCTACATTCACTGCTTCCTGTCCGGTCATGCCGTCTACGACAAGAACGCTCTGATCTACATTGACTGCTTTTTTGATCTCCTGAAGCTCTGTCATCAGATTTTCATCAATCTGAAGCCGTCCTGCTGTATCCAGGATCAGGATCTGATACCCTTTGTTCTTTGCATGCTCATAAGCGGCTTTTGCAATATTTACAGGATTATGACCATCTCCCATGGAGAATACATCAACTCCCTGTTTTTCACCATTTACCTGAAGCTGTTTGATCGCCGCCGGACGATAAACGTCACAGGCAACCAGCAACGGTTTCCATTTGTTGCCTCTTGCTTTGAGCTTTCCTGCCAGTTTTGCTGCGGTTGTCGTTTTACCGGCACCCTGCAGACCCATCATCATGATGACCGTAACTTCGTTTGACGGTTTCAGCTTTAATTCCGTAGTTTCGGAACCCATCAGCTTGACCATTTCTTCATCTACGATCTTGATGACCATCTGTCCCGGTGTCAGGCTGTTTAATACTTCTTCCCCAACAGCTCTTTCCTGTACAGATTTCACAAACTGTTTTACAACTTTAAAGTTTACATCCGCTTCCAAAAGAGCAAGCTTCACTTCTTTTAAAGCTGCTTTTACATCTTCTTCTGTCAGACGTCCCTTACCGCGTAAATTTTTAAATACGTTTTGTAATTTTTCTGATAAATTATCAAATGCCATTGATTATAATTCCTCTAATATTTCTGCTGCATATTTTCTGATCTCCTGAAGCTGCATCTCCGGCTCAGATGATACCGTACCGGTCAGCTGTTCGATCTGTTCGACCTTTTCTTTGATCACACAAAATCTTTCAACCAACTTCAGTTTCTTCTCATAACCCTCCAGCATTTTCTGACATCTTTTGATCAGGTCATGAACGCCCTGTCGGCTGATTCCATGGCTTTCTGCAACTTCACTGAGTGAACAGTCATCCAAAACGACTTCTTCATAAATTTCTTTCTGATGTGCTGTCAGCAGCTCTCCGTAGAAATCATAGAGAAGTGCCTGTTTTAAAATTTCATCCATTGCATTTACCCACTTTTTTCAACGTCCTAGAGCATAATACTATAACAAAGTACAGGTGTCAAGTATTTTTTCTTGACACCTGCGATTTT
>CAZWLV010000165.1:0-3759 GCA_964634715.1 uncultured Lachnoclostridium sp.
GGAGGTACTCATGAGTTCTAACAAAAGAGTATGCATTTTATATACCGGCGGCACCATCGGCATGATCCCGACCGATCATGGCTATGCCCCAAAAAAAGATTACTTTTCGTCACTTTTGAACGAAATCCATCAACTGAAAAATCCCGCACTTCCTTCTTGGGAAGTTGTTGAATTTGATCCGCTTCTGGATTCTTCCAACATCGGCATCGAAGAATGGAATCATCTGGGGCGGGAAATCGCAGCACGTTATGACCACTATGACGGTTTCGTCGTTTTGCATGGGACAGATACCATGTCCTATACCGCTTCCGCACTGTCTTTTATGCTGGAAGGACTGAACAAACCGGTGATCTTTACCGGTGCCCAGATCCCTTTATGTGAACTTCGCAGCGACGGACGTGATAATCTGATCACCTCCATCGTTTTAGCCGGAGAAGGAATCTTAAAAGAAGTCTGTGTCTGCTTCGGCGGTAAAGTACTTCGTGCCAACCGCTCTACAAAGATTGCTTCCAAAGAACTTCAGGCATTTGATTCTCCGGATTATCCGGAACTTGCCAATGTGCGGATCGATATCTGTTATAACGAAAGTGCCATGGTGCTTCCAAGCCGTCCAAAGACCTTTCATCTGACAGAGCTTGAAAGTTTTCCAATCGGTGTTTTGAAATTATTTCCGGGATTCCGGTTTGAACTTTTTGAAAGTATGATCAACAGCAATTTAAAGGCTGTTATTTTAGAGGCATTTGGCAGCGGAAATATCCCAACCAATAACAAGGCTCTGGTAGAAGGCATCCGTAAATCAGCTGCACATGGTACGATCATCACCGTTACTTCCCAGTGTCAGCGTGGCGGCACCACACTTGGAACTTATGCGACCAGCAGCGATCTGGTAGAATCCGGTGCCATTTCCGCCAGCGATATGACCACCGAAGCGGCCATCGCAAAACTTTATTATCTGTTCAGCTGCGGATATGATGCTGACCGGGTAAAACTTTTAATGGAAACGAACCTGCGTGGAGAAATGAATGATTAAGAAGATGGGGCAGCTCTAAAAAAGAACTGCCCCATCATTTTTTTCACGATTTATCTTACTTTTTATTTGGTTATCTTACACCTGAAGTGTGGTTTTTGCAGGAACCGTTGATGCGATCAGTTTTCCTTTTCTGTAAGAAGCAAGTACCGGTGCATTGTAATTCAATGCATCATGATAATTCGCTGCATCCATCAGCACGAAGTTCGCATCATTGCCTTCTTTGATCCCATATCCATCACCAAGATGAAGTGTACGTGCTCCATTGGTCGTTACGTATTTGTAAGAATTCAGGATTTCTTCATATCCCATCAAATGACCGGCATAAATTCCCATAAATACCGCATCTCGCATATTTCCGTTACCCATTGGATTCCATGGATCAAAAATATCGTCTGAACCAAAAGAAACATTACATCCTGCTTCTGTCAGCTCTTTTACTCTTGTCAGACTTCTGCGTTTTGGATAAGTATCCACTCTTCCTCCAAGATGCATATTCACACATGGATTTGCAACAAAATTCATACCTGACATTTTCAAAATTCTCATCAGACGGATCACATACGCATTATTATAAGAATGCATTGCCGTTGTGTGAGAAGCTGTAACCATATCACGCATACCAGTTTCGTAAGCAAGCGTTGCCACAGTTTCTAATCCTCTGGAAGCTTCATCATCAATCTCATCGCAATGTACGTCGATCAGTTTTCCATATTTCTGTGCTAACTCAAAGCAAATACGAAGTGATTCTACAGAATATTCTCTTGTAAATTCAAAATGCGGGATTGCTCCGGCAGCATCTGCTCCCATACGGAGAGATGTTTCCAGAAGTTCTTTTCCATTCGGATAACTTAAAATACCGTACTGTGGAAATGCAACGATCTGAATGTCCATAAAGTCTTTTACTTCATCTTTAATCTCCAGAATCGCTTCCAGTGCCGTAAGTTTCGGATCATTGATATCGACATGCGTTCTTACATGCTGTACACCATGGGCAGCCTGCATTCTCACTACTTTATGAACACGTTCACGAACATCTTCCTTTGTCAGAAACTCTTTGCGTTCTTCCCAGCATTCAATCCCTTCAAACAATGTTCCGGATAAATTCCAACGCGGCTGTCCTGCTGTCAGGCAGGTATCTAAATGTACATGAGACTCTACAAACGGCGGCAGAACCAGTTTTCCTTCACAGTCAATCACCTCTTCGCCAGGCATTGCCGGAATCTGATCTGCAATTTTTGTAATCTTTCCATCCTGCACCTGAATACTCTTTTTTTCTGCTGCATTTTCAATACATGCATTGATCAATAACATTTTTTATACCTCCTGCTTTCCTGCTGCGATTCTTCCGATAAAGTAACATACTGCTGCAACTGCCATAGCATTCACTGCTGCAATTCCCCAGTGGATCATATTTGCCGCAACTGCTCCGATCACAACACCGGCTACATTAAACCAGTTCACTGCTGATGTCGCTTTATTACCATTCTGATATTTATTTCTGTTTAAGAAGAAATCTAAAATTACGATAATTCCAATTGGCGGAAGTGCACAGTTTAAAATATTCAGCCATCCGCAGAAATTATAATATAACCAGATTGCCAATGCGGTTCCCACAATCCCTGCAATCCATGTCGTTACTTTCATCTTTGCATTCGTAATATTTGCAAGAGCAAGTCCGCCCGTATACAATGCATTGTTATTTGTTGTCCAGATATTTGCTCCAAGTACAACGATTGCCGGAATCGCAAGCCCCTGAGCGATCATTACATAGAAAATATCTTCTGTTCCCGTAAAAGCTCCTCCGATCGCTCCGAAACAGAACATTAATGTATTTCCAAAGAAAAATGCAATTACTGTTGTCCATACTGCAATCTGATTATTTTTTGCAAATCTGATAAAGTTTGGTGTTGCTGTTCCTCCTGATATAAAAGAACCGATCACATAGCCGATTCCCGTAAAAATAGAAATCTTTCCGGCTGACTGTGCAAACACTGCTTCAACGCCACCGCCGGCAGTTGTTGCTGACACCATCGAATAAACACCAAGAACTACGATCAGCGGAACAGAAATCGTACTTACGATTTCCAGTGCTTTCATCCCCGTAGCGGCAGTTGCTGTCATCAAAAGTCCTGCTACGATCGTTAATACCCATTTGTCAATTCCCAGAAGTTCCGCAGTCGGTATCGAGAACATTGCTACACCAACACCAAACCAGCCAATCTGAGTAAATCCAAGAATAAATGATGATAAATAAGCCCCCTTGTTACCAAACGCTCTCTGACAGAGCAGATCCATGTTCAAACCGGTATCAGAACCGATATACGCCAGAATCCCGCAATAGATCGATAAGATCACACCGCCGATCACACAGGCAACGATAAATCCATTCAGATCCAAGCCATTTCCAAGTTTTGCTCCTACACTCATGCTTGCTGAGAAAAATGTAAATCCCAGCATGACGAAAAACATACTGCGAAAACCTTTTCTGGCACTTTCCGGAACTGCTTCCATAGAAAAATCAGTATCAGAATGTTCGCTGTTTTTTAATTGTTTTTCCATTTCCTTTTCCCCCTTATGATTATTTACCGCAGTTTCTTCGTTCCTGATTCTTCAAAAGCTCCGAAAACTGCACATATCTTTTCGATTGTACACTAAAGGGTATCAGGCTGGCAACCTAAAAAGCAGCAAAGACGCATAAATACACATTAAAAAGGCGATCAGATCACTCC
>CAZWLV010000166.1:0-3681 GCA_964634715.1 uncultured Lachnoclostridium sp.
AGAG
The DNA here is from genome assembly GCA_964634715.1 of uncultured Lachnoclostridium sp. Taxonomy (GTDB): domain Bacteria; phylum Bacillota; class Clostridia; order Lachnospirales; family Lachnospiraceae; genus HGM12587. Next base: position 5 of record CAZWLV010000166.1, read on the forward strand.
AAGCCGATCGTCTGATCGAGGCCGGAAAAGTGTATATCGATGGTGTGCAGGCCGGTCTTGGGATGCAGGTGGAAGAAGGACAGGAAGTGCGTGTAGGAAAGAAAGTTCTGACGAAAACAGATCCGCCGGTACTTCTGGTGCTGAACAAGCCGAGAGGCATCGAGTGTACAGCCAGCAAAAAAGTAAAGAAAAATATTATTGATTTTGTGAATTATCCGTATCGGATCTATCCGGTGGGAAGACTGGATAAGGATTCAGAAGGTCTGATCCTGCTGACCAATCAGGGCGATCTGGTCAACAAAATGATGCGTTCCGGAAACCGCCATGAAAAAGAATACATCGTAACAGTAGATCAGCCGGTCAGCGAAAGATTTCTTCAGGGAATGGCAGCACCGGTTTACTTAAAAGAACTGGAAGTGACGACAAGACCCTGCCAGACAGAAAAGATCGGAAAATATACATTTCGCATTATCCTGACACAAGGATATAACCGCCAGATCCGCAGAATGTGCGAAAGTTTTGGATATCAGGTTACCAGATTGAAGAGGATCCGTATCATGAACATTCATCTGGAAGATTTAAAACCCGGTGCATATCGGGAAGTGACACCGAAAGAAATGAAAGAACTGCTGGAACTGATCAAAGATTCTTCCAGCGAAACAGTGAGGGAAATCTATGAATAAAAAGATCGAAAGAATCAACGAACTGGTAAAAAAGTTAAATGAAGCTGCAAAAGCCTATTATCAGGATGCGGCGGAGATCATGAGCAATTATGAATATGATGCACTGTATGATGAATTACAGGCATTGGAAAAAGAAACGGGAGTGGTGTTAGCTTCCAGTCCGACGGTAAATGTCGGATATGAGGTGCTGACAGAGCTTCCGAAGGAACGTCATGAAAAGCCGATGCTTTCTCTGGATAAGACAAAAGAAGTACAGGCATTAAAAGAATGGATCGGTTCTCATAAAACGATGCTGTCGTGGAAATTAGACGGACTGACGATCGTTCTTACGTATGATGAGGAAGGAAAACTTTCCAAAGCAGTCACAAGGGGAAATGGAGAAGTCGGAGAAGTTATCACCAATAATGCAAAAGTATTTAAAAATGTACCACTGACGATCCCGCATAAAGGCGGAGTGGTGCTTCGTGGAGAAGCAGTGATCACATATTCTGATTTTTATAAGATCAATGAAGAGATCGAAGATGCAGATGCCAAATACAAAAATCCGAGAAATCTGTGCAGTGGTTCTGTAAGACAGCTCAACAATGAGATCACAGCGAAAAGAAATGTGAATTTCTTTGCATTTTCACTCGTAAAAGCAGACGGGGTGGATTTTGAAAATTCTCATGAAAAGCAGATGCTCTGGCTCAAAAGTCAGGGATTTGACATTGTAGAATACGAAATGGTCACAGCAGATACGGTAGAAGAATGTGTCCGGAAGTTTGCATTGAAGATCGAATCCAATGATTTTCCGTCAGACGGACTGGTCGTTATCTATGATGATATCGCTTATGGAGAAAGCCTTGGAAGAACAGCAAAATTTCCAAGAAATTCCATGGCGTTTAAATGGGCAGATGAAATCCGGGAAACAACACTCAAAGAGATCGAATGGAGTCCGTCAAGAACCGGTTTGATCAATCCGGTAGCGATCTTTGAACCGGTAGAACTGGAAGGTACGACAGTCAGCCGTGCATCGGTGCATAATGTCAGCGTATTAGAAGGACTGGAGCTTGGGATCGGTGATACGATCGAAGTTTATAAAGCAAATATGATCATTCCGCAGATTGCGGAAAATAAGACACGCAGCGGCATGGCAGAGCTTCCAAAGCAGTGTCCGACCTGCGGCGGTGCAACAGAAGTACGGCAGATCGCAGATGCCAAAGCGTTATATTGTACCAATCCGGAATGTCAGGCGAAAAAGATCAAATCCTTTACGCTCTTTGTCAGCCGTGATGCCATGAACATCGAAGGACTGTCGGAAGCAACGCTGGAAAAATTTATTGCAAAAGGATTTATCCATGAATTTGCAGATATCTTTAAGTTAGACCGATTTTCTGATCAGATCATGGAAATGGAAGGATTTGGAGAAAAATCCTGTCAGAATCTTCTGGCAAGTGTGGAAAAAGCAAGAAACACGACCTTACCAAGACTGATCTATGGACTTGGGATCCAGAATATCGGAGTTGCCAATGCAAAAATGCTGGCAAAACAGTATCACGGTCAGTTAAATGAGCTGCAGGCAGCTTCCGCAGAAGAGCTTTCAGCCATAGACGGGATCGGGGAAGTGATCGCCCGTTCCATCGAGGCATATTTCCAAAACGAAAAAAATCAGGAAATATTAGAACATCTGATGAAAGAAATTGTCATTGAACAGCCGGAAGAAAATAATGAGGCACAGATTTTTGAAGGAATGAATTTTGTGATCACCGGAAGTGTAGAACATTTTGCCAACCGTAATGAAGTGAAGGCACTGATCGAAGCAAAGGGCGGAAAAGTGACGGGAAGTGTGACGGGAAAGACCAATTATCTGATCAATAACGATACGGCTTCTAATTCATCAAAAAATAAAAAAGCCAAAGAATTAAATATCCCGATCATTTCAGAAGAAGAATTTTTAAGATTGCTTGAGGAGTAAGAAGAGATTTATGAAGCATTTTTTGTTGACGATAACTGACGGAAACTTTGAACTGAAAGATGTGCAGGAAGTTCATGAAGAACTGAGCCGTATGAGACAGTGGCTGGAAGATCTGTTTCCGAAACTGCTGGATTTTATACTACAGGTGGCATTTGCATTTGTGGTGATCATTGTGGGCATGAAGCTGATCGGCTGGGTGCGAAAGATCCTTCGCAAATCTCTGGAAAGAAACAACGCAGATACCGGACTGATCCAGTTTCTGGACTCTTTTGTGAAATATGTTTTATATATCCTGCTTGCTCTGACGGTACTGCAGCGTTTTGGTGTTCAGACCACATCGATCGTGGCAGCCATCGGTTCGGTAGGGGTTGCCATCGGTCTGGCACTGCAGGGCAGTCTGTCTAATTTTGCCGGCGGTGTGATCATCCTTCTTTTGAAACCTTTTAAAGTGGGAGATTATATCATACAGGGTGATCTGGAAGGTACGGTAAATGAGATCCAGCTTTTTAGTACCAAGTTAAAGACTGCGGATAACCGTAAAGTCATCATTCCGAACGGACAGCTTGCGGATAACAGCCTGATCAATGTAACAGCTTCAGATACAAGAAGACTGGACATTAAAGTAGGGATTTCCTATAACAGCGACCTTAAAAAAGCGAAAGAAGTGCTGTTATCACTTGGAATGGAAGATCTGGACACGCTGAAGGAAGAAGAAAAAATGCCGATGGCGGTTGTAGAAGAGCTTGGAGGCAGTTCTGTAAATCTCCTGCTCCGCGTGTGGACACCGACAGAAAAATATTGGGATGTGAAGTTCCGTCTGACGGAGGCGGTAAAACTTGCCTTTGATGAAGCCGGGATCGAAATTCCGTATGATCAGCTTGACGTACATGTGATCCAGTCATAAAAACATCATTCATGAATAGAATTGAATGAAGAAGAGTATATTGAATAAAATTATAAAATAAGTGGTATAGATAGCATGACTTATGTTATCTGTATGTTACTGTACACACATACCGTATGCACAGTAACATTCGCAG
>CAZWLV010000167.1:0-3628 GCA_964634715.1 uncultured Lachnoclostridium sp.
ACTACATCTAGTACATAATACATACTTTATAATAAATTTTTTAAAGGAAATTAGTTATAGCTTCTATTTCAGCAGAAAGAACTGAAACGACTCAAAAAAGTTCTAACGTCCCCTTCCGGATCGCAATCTTTTCCGCAAACTGCATCAACACTGCCGCTGCCAGAAGATACACTGCACCTACAGCCAATTCGCCTGCTAAGAGATACGCTACAGAAAACAGCGTTTTTCCTGTCATGATCTGTCTGGCAGCTTCAATCCCTCTGGTAAATGGTAAAAGATTTGAAAAAATCTGCACAGGTTCCGGCAGCTGGGACACTGGAAAATTGGATCCTGTAAAAATCAAAAGAATATATTCCACTGTATTTAATATAAAATGCATCTGATCTGAAAGCAAACCGAAAATTGACAGGAAACATCCAAATCCCATCGCTGCAAACATCGAAACCAAAAATACGATCAACAGTTTTATAAAAGGCATTCCATCAAGAGAAATCTGAAAGCACAAACATCCGGCAAAAAAACCGATAAAAGTTGTGATAACACTGCATATTCCGGGAAAAAATCCTTTTTCCAAAATAATCCGTAATTTAGATTTTTCCCCTGTAATGATGGAACGTATTCTTCCAAAATAACGCTCTCCTGAAAAGCTGTTTCCAAGGGAAAACACACATAGATTGATACAAAGCAAGAAAGCATTTCCAATGATCCAATCTATAACATCACTCGTTCCATATGCATATGCTGCCAATACACAGTGGAAAATCAATGTAAAAAAAGGATAACCCGTTCTCAGCAATAAAAATTCCTCTAATCGAAAAACGGCCTGCTGTCCTTTAAAGCTGATCCATGCCATTTTCAAAAAATCCATACTAACATACCTCCAATGTTGCTTTTTTTCGTATTCTCGAATCAATCCACAGATAAAGAATCCATGTAATCATCAAAAAGAGCAGTAATTCCACTATAAAAACGAAACAATATTTTATATAAATAGCTTTTTGAAAACCTTCCACGCACATTTTCAGCATTCTTACTACCCATGTCTGAGGCAGGCAATTAGAAATCCGTTGAACCCAAACCGGAAGAATTTCTACGGGGAATGTAAATCCGCAAAGAAATATCAACGGAATTTCCAGAAGATTCATATAAAGTTCTGTTTTTCTCGACAGCATCAATGCATATGCCAGACAAAGCGAAACGACGATAAAACACAAAATCAGAAAAAACATTGATAGCAGGAAATAAACCGGAGCTTCTAAATGAATCGTCTTTCCGCCAAGCAATACTGCCGTTCCCCATGATAAGAGAAAGGAAGTCATCGACAACAGCGTATTTCCAATGATTTTTCCTAAAATAATCTTTCCAAATCCCTCAGGGGCAACATAAAGGAGCGAGAGCGTTCCGCTGTACCGTTCCCTATTAATATCTCCCACAGAAGAAAAACAGATACAGCTCCAGATCCCCATAAGTCCTGCTCCCAGAACTACGTAACTTATAAACGCATCCGTTCCCCTGTTTAAAAACATTTCATATAAAAAAATAGTATTCACAATCGGATTGCAGATAAGGCAAAAACGGAACATCGGTCTTGCAAAAGACTGTTTCATCTGTAAACAGATGGTGGAAATGAAACTATTCATGAGTGATTTCATTGTTTCCTCCTTCCGCAATGGATAAAAAAACATCCTTGAGCGTACTATGTTCTTTATCTGTACCATATTTTTGTTTTAATCTTTCAGGTGTATCAAGGTCTGCAAGTTTTCCATGATGGATCATTGCAATCCGGTCGCACAATTCATCTGCTTCCTGCATGTCATGAGTTGTCAATATAACCGTTCTCCCTTCTTCTCTGCACTTTAAAATAATCTCCCTTAGCATGTGTGCCCCCAAAGGATCCAGTCCCACTGTCGGTTCATCCATAAAAATAATCTCCGGACGATTGATCAATCCTCTTGCAATTTGAAGTCTTTGGATCATCCCTTTAGAATAAGTTTCTGTCAGTCGGTCTTGTGCTTCCTCTAAATTCACAAGCTTCAGCAGTTCTTCCGCCCGTTTTTTGGCATCTCTTCCGTTCATTTTATACAGTCCTGCAAAATACAATAAATTATCTTTTGCAGACAATCTGCGGTAAACACCCATTTCTCCGCCAAATACAAAATTAATTTTAGGACGGATCTTTTTTGCTTCCCGATAAGTATCATATCCAAGTACACGACAGGTTCCTTCCGTAGGAGCTAACAGTGTGATCAGTGTTTTGATGATCGTTGTTTTTCCGGCACCGTTTTCGCCCAAAATCCCGAAGATTTCTCCTTTTTTCACATCAAAGCTGATACCATCTACCGCTGAAACTTTTTTCGTTCTTCTTTTTATCCAGCCTGTTGTTACTAAAAACTCACGTTTCAGATTATTTACTTCAATTACCTTCTCCATCGCTTCCTCCTTTATATTCGATATGTATAATATTTTATATATATCGAATATAGAACATAAAAAAAGAAATGTCAACATAAAAAGAGCATTCTGTCATTTTTTAGACAGAACGCTCTATATGAAACGATTTTTCCAGATTTTGAATACATTTTTCCAAGTTACGGTGATTAATGCTGTAATATTTTGTTGCTTTATCAGGTTCTTCATGAATCAAACCACATTTTTTTAAAAGCGTCATGTGATGAGATACCGTAGAAACTGCAAGTGACAGTCTTTCCGCAATTTCAACACCGCTTAATGATCCCTGTTCTTGAAGCAATAGCAAGATCCGATATCTTGATCTGTCTGCCAATCCTTTCAACTGTTCCATAAGAAGATGCGGATCGATCATTTCCTCAGATTCTGAAATACGGATTGCCAAAAACTGATCTTTCCGGAACCATCGACAGCTCTTGAACGGCATAAAAAGAGAAGGCATAAAAATAAAGTTTTCATAAGGACCACGATTTCTGAAGGTTTTTCCCATCAGTTCCTCCGAATAATCCAATGGAGATTTTTTTGCCAATTCCTGTAACATTTTTTCCTTCCATCTTTGAACAAATTTATTATTTTGTTCAAGATATTGGATGGCTTCCGGAGTTTTCATCTCTTCTGCCAAACGCCCTATTCCATCTAAAAATTCCGCAGTTCTGTGAAAAATCAGATCTACTGCAAAAAAACTTTTAAACAATTCCCGATTTTCCTGATAAAAAGAAATCAGATTGTCTTCGGACTCTAATGCAGATTCTATTCTTTCTTGAGACGTCCATAAAAATTCTTCCAAAAACACCTGGACAGGCAGATCCTTTAAATAAGAAAAATACCCTGCGACAGAAAAATCTTCAATTCCATAATCCATGAGAAATTCCAACAGATTCAGTACATTTATTTTTTCTGAAAATTGGTCGAATGCTTCAAAAATCAGTGGAAATTTTTCCCTTTTTTCGTTTACAAATGCTTCATTATAAACTGTTTTGATAGCCGGATTCAAGTTCCATGACCAGAGCAGCTCTAATGCTGCAAGTACATATTCTAGTTCTGTTTGATATACTACCTTATAATTAGAACTGCTTTCCATATTTTTGATTTCCTTTCAAAGTTGTGGAATAATAACTACTCAACTGCGACCTCAACTTTTTTACCACTAAATGCCACACCG
>CAZWLV010000168.1:0-3624 GCA_964634715.1 uncultured Lachnoclostridium sp.
CTCTTGTGATCAAGAACGTAGTTCGTTTCGAAGTAGGCGAAGGTATGGAAAAGAAAAATGAAGACTTTGCAGCAGAAGTTGCAAAACAGATGGCTGGTAACTAAGTTTCAGTTTTCGTTAATGAGAATCATAGAAAAAGCTTTTGGGCATATATTGTTCCAAAAGCTTTTTTTGTGCAGCAAAACGAGGCAGTGGATGAACGGCTGTCTTGAAAAGGAGTTTCATGCTGTAATACCGGAGGTATATGAAAGAAAAGATTTTTAAGGGAATCGGCGTTTCGTTACTGTTTGGTCTGTGCTATCTTGCAGGTGCACTGGCAGCAGGATACCAGAAAGAAGAGAAGATGCAGAGTATTTTGTCAGATGCTGTGATTTTAGAAACACAAAACTGGGGGCTTGGATTTGGAGAAGAGGGACAGCCGCCGACAGGCATGGCTTCTGTGGAAGAATTAAAAGAGTCCCAGACCTATTTTCTTGGAGATACCTCAAAGAAACGGATCTATCTTACGTTTGATGCAGGATATGAAAATGGAAATACACCTGCGATTTTAAGTGCCTTGAAAAAACATCATGTAAAAGCAACTTTTTTTGTGGTCGGGCATTATCTGGAAACGGCACCGGAACTGGTAAAACAGATGGTAGAAGAAGGTCATACGGTAGGAAATCATACGTATCATCATTATGATATGTCGAAAATCTCAGATCTGGACAGTTTCCGCACAGAAATGGAAAGTGTAGAAGAAAAATTTAAAGAGATCACCGGAGAGGATATGGTGAAATATTACCGGCCGCCGCAGGGAAAATACAGTGAAGAAAATCTGAAGAATGCAAAAGAATTAGGTTATCATACCTTTTTCTGGAGTCTGGCTTATGTCGATTGGAAGCAGGATGCACAGCCGTCTCATGAAGAAGCATTTTCAAAGCTGATGAGCAGAGTTCATCCGGGAGCGATCGTATTGCTTCACAGTACGTCTTCGACGAATGCAGAAATCTTAGATGAACTTCTTACCCGATGGGAAAATGCAGGATATTCTTTCGGAACGCTTGATGAAGTGATCGGAGAATGAAAGATTTTCTTAATTTGGCGATTTTGGTTGCATGAAATGATAAAAAACTTTACAATGTATGGAAGGTATAAAAAAGGTAACTTCTGAAAGTTACAGAAAAAAGAACGTTTTGGAGGAAATGAATTATGAAAACGATTTGGAATGGTCTGATAACTGCGTTTGCAGCATATTCCAAGATTCCAATGCCGAATGTGGAGTGTTCGGAAAAAAATATGAAATATACACTGTGTTTTTTTCCACTGGTGGGTGCAGTGATCGGAGGACTTCTTTACGGCTGGAATGTAGGCTGGCCATATCTTTGTAATTATACATTTTTGCCGGCGGTTGTATTTGTGATGGTTCCTGTGATCGTTTCCGGAGGAGTACATATTGACGGATTTATCAATACGGTAGACGCGATCTGTTCAAATAAAACAGTAGAAGGAAAACTTGAAATCCTGAAAGATACTCATACCGGTTCGTTTGCGATCATTATGACATTTTCATATTTTCTCATTGCACTGGGGGTATGGAGTGAAATGCCGATCAATGCGGTGCCGATCTTAGCCGTGGGATTTGTCTTATCCAGAGCCTTAAGCGGTCTGGCCATCGTGCTTTTTCCACATGCAAATACCAGCAGAGGCGTGGCAGAATTTACAGAAGGAACTCATAAAAGAACGGTTGGGATCGTGCTGTTTCTTTATGTACTCGTCTGTATCGTGCTGATGTGCCGTCAGGATCCATTGTATGGCGGTCTTGGAGCAGCAGGTGCCATTGTTTCTTTCGTATATTATTATTTTATGTCCAAGAAACATTTTGGCGGGATCACGAAAGATGTAGCAGGATATTTTGTTCTGGTCTGTGAACTGGTGATTCCTTGCGTTGTACTGGTAGCGTGGAAATTTTTGTAGAATATCAGTATTTGCTTTGTCCAGGCAGTTTTGGAAATCAATGTTGGTTGAGAATTATGGTAATTTTCTAAGTTTGGAAGTTTTGAAAATGAATCAAGACGATCAGATGAAAGAAATGGAAAACAACTAGTGGATCGCAAATAATGCATCCACTAGTTTTATTACGCGAATAGTGAAAATATATGCCTGCATGTGGAGTTGGAGAGCATCGCGATAACTTGAGCGATTCGAGGAGCGTGCTTTTCATAGTTCCATAGGATAAAAAATGAATAAAAACAGGGGGAATCAGCTTATGCCGATCAGAATACAGAATGAACTTCCGGCCAGAGGTCTGCTGGAAGAAGAAAATATCTTTGTTATGGACGAAAATCGTGCCATTCGTCAGGAAATCCGTCCGTTGAAGGTGGGGATCCTGAACCTGATGCCGCTGAAAGAAGATACCGAGCTTCAGCTGCTGCGTTCGTTCTCGAATACACCGCTTCAGATCGATGTGACATTTATCACGATGACAAGTCATGAATCCAAAAATACGTCATCCAGTCATATCAATAAATTTTATGAATCCTTTGATTCTGTAAAAAAACGTCGTTTCGATGGACTGATCATTACCGGAGCACCGGTAGAACATTTACCGTTTGAAGAAGTGGATTACTGGGAAGAATTAAAAGAAGTCTTTGCATGGAGTGAATCTCATGTAACTTCAACACTTCATATCTGCTGGGGAGCACAGGCGGCGTTATATTATTATTATGGTTTGGAAAAAACATTGCTGCCGCAGAAATTGTTCGGCATTTACCAGCATAAAGTCCAAAACAGAAGAGAACCGCTGGTAAGAGGATTCGATGATTACTTTGTAGCACCGCATTCCCGCCATACAACGGTGTCGAGAGATGCGATCGCAAATTGTCCGCATTTGAAGATCATGGCAGAATCTCCGGAGGCAGGCGTATTTATCTGTATGGCTGAAAATGGAAAAAAGATCTTTGTTATGGGACATCCGGAATATGATCGTGTAACACTGGATCGTGAATACCGCAGAGACAAAGCCAAAGGTCTGGATATCCAGATACCGAAAAATTATTATCCGAATGATGATCCGGAACAAAGACCGGCACTGCAGTGGAGAGCACATGCCAATACGCTGTATACCAACTGGCTGAATTACTACGTATATCAGAATACGCCATATGAATGGGAATAATGCAGAAAGAAGTCACAGCTTCTTGAAAAAGCAGGATAGGAAGAGTAAAATATCAGAAAATGACAGATACAGGAGGAACTGAATATGAAATTGGAAACATTACAGAAAGATATGATCGCTGCCATGAAAGCAAAAGATAAAGTGAGAAAAGATGCGATCTCTTCTCTGGTCAGTGCAGTGAAAAAAGTTGCCATTGATGAAAAAGTTCGTGAAGATATTCCGGAAGAACTGGTTGACAGAGTCATCTTAAAAGAATTAAAAAGTGTCAAAGAACAGGTAGATACCTGTCCGGCTGAAAGAACAGATCTTTTAGAGGCTTATAAAGCACGTTATGCGATCTTTGAGGAATATGCACCGAAAATGCTTTCTGAAGAAGAAGTAAAAGCGGTGATCATGGAAAAATTTGCAGAAGTTGTGGCTACGAAAAATAAAGGAATGATCATGAAAAATGTCATGGGCGAATTAAA
>CAZWLV010000169.1:0-3612 GCA_964634715.1 uncultured Lachnoclostridium sp.
TATTTTCAGACAATGGTCAGCAGCAGTGTCATCACAAGTCCTTATAATAAACGGCAGGATACGTTTGCAGATCGTGTGGTCAGGGGAAATATCCTGACGGAAGATGGAACTGTGATCGCAGCTTCTAATACAGCAGAAGATGGAACAGAAACGAGGGTTTATCCTTATGCGAATATGTTTTCACACGTGGTTGGATATGCTTCCCGTGGAAAAACAGGGATCGAACTGCTGGCAAATTATCAGCTTCTGACTTCTCATGCATATTTTCTGGAACGTTTTGTCAATGAAGTGCAGGAAGAGAAAAATATCGGTGACAGTGTGGTCACGACACTGAATTTTGAACTGCAGAAAACGGCATATGAAGCACTTGGAGATTACAGAGGCTGTGTGATCGCACTAGAGCCGTCTACAGGAAAGATATTGGCAATGGTGTCAAAACCGGATTATGATCCGAACAGGATCGATGCTGACTGGAGCAGTATTTCAGAAAGCGGTGACAGTGTCTTGTTAAATCGTGCAACGCAGGGGCTGTATCCGCCGGGATCAACGTTTAAGATCGTAACGCTTTTGGAATATATCAGGGAAGGACATGATCTGGAAAGCTGGAGTTATGACTGTGGCGGAAGCTATTCGGAAAACGGAGTGACGATCAACTGTTATCATGGAAAAAGCCACGGAACGCTGGATCTGAAGACTGCATTTGCAAAATCCTGTAATGGTGCATTCGCAAAGATCGGAATGGAGCTTAACCGTACAGAGTTTGTAAAAACCTGCAATACGCTGCTTTTTAATACAGAACTTCCGATCGATCTTCCGTCTAAAAAAAGTTCGCTGCCGTTAGATAAAAACTCCGAAACGGGAACGGTCATGCAGACTGCCATCGGTCAGGCTGCGACAGAAACAACACCAATGCATATGGCACTGATCACAGCTGCCATTGCCAACGGTGGAAATCTGATGAAACCGTATCTGATCGATTCTATCGAAAATTATACCGGCGAACAGGTGAAAAAATATATGCCGTCTTCTTATGGAAAACTGATGAGTGCACAGGAAGCTGCTATTTTGACCGAATATATGACGGAAACAGTTCTTTCCGGAACCGGAACAAAGCTGCAGAGCGATGCTTATACGGCTGCCGGAAAAACAGGGACAGCAGAATATTCTTCAGACAAATCAAAAAGTCATGCATGGTTTGTCGGATTTTCCAATGTAGAAGCACCGGATCTGGTAGTCTGTGTTCTGGTGGAAGGTGCCGGAGCAGGAAGTGAATATGCGGTACCGATCGCACGTAAGATGTTTGACTGCTACGCAGCACAAAATTAAAAGAGAGAAAAGACGTGAAAACATTGTAACTGTCATGAAAATTTGCTATAATGAGTCCGGGTCTTGAAAAGACACACCAGCAGAACGCAGGAGGGATTGCAATGATAGAAGCAACAAGTTGCGGCGGTGTGGTAATATTTCGTGGTAAGATTCTTCTTTTGTACAAAAATTATAAAAATAAGTATGAAGGCTGGGTGTTACCCAAAGGAACTGTGGAGAAGGGCGAAGATTTCAAACAGACGGCCACAAGAGAAGTTCTTGAAGAATCGGGAGTAAATGCATCGATCATCAAGTATGTAGGAAAGAGTCAGTATTCTTTTCATATACCGGAGGATACCGTGGAAAAAGATGTACACTGGTATCTGATGATGTCGGACAGCTATTACAGTAAACCACAACGTGAAGAGTATTTTATGGATTCCGGTTATTACAAATACCATGAAGCGTATCATCTTCTGAAATTTGCCAATGAAAAGCAGATTTTGGAGAAAGCGTATCAGGAATATATGGATTTGAAAAAAGCCAATCTGTGGGGTACGAAAAAGTATTTTTAAACGATTTATTATAATCGGAAAAGGAGAATTGTTTTATACACAACAGATTTGTGATAAGACAATTCTATTTTTCCTTTTAGCGTCTGTATCGGAGTTAATGATATAAAACAGGAAGTATAGGGAAAAAGATATGCGGTGGGCAGTAAATCTCTACACAACTGAAAAAACGAAAAGAAAGCTTCCAAGGCTGATGAGAAAGATCAGACGGAGCAGGCTGAAGCCGGGAGTCTGGCTGATCACTCTGGCATCGAATCCGGAAAATCTTCTGGATATCTTTCAGGGTATCTATTACATGCAGCCGGTATTTCAAAAGCAGAATCCGGATATCGTGGGGATCGCAGAAGATGAAGATGCTGCAAAAGAACTGACGGTACAGATTTTGCAGGATGTTTATGAAAAAAATGGGAATTTTAATGTAAGATCCTATTTTGAATTTCGGGAGTAGTGAAAATGGTGCTGCATGGTATCTTTATGGTTTTAAAATTTTTAGGTGTGATCCTTGGGATTTTGCTGTTATTGATCTTATTTTTGCTTCTGCTGCTATTGTTCGTACCGGTCAGATATGAACTGCGTGGTAAAAACGAGGAAAAAGCAGAAATTCATGGAAAAGTGCATTGGCTGTTTCATATCGTAAGTTATGGGATAGAATATGAAAATGAAGAAGTCAGACAGGTTCTTCGGATTTTTGGGGTGCCGGTATGGAAAAAATAAGAGTAACGGCAGAAAAGCTGAAAAAAAAGTGGAAGAACTTTTGGACTGCTTTAAAAAATAAAAAACTTCAGATCGATGAATACAGAGAACTTTTTGGAAGTCCGGAAGGAAAAACGGCAATTCAGAAATTGTGGAAACAGTTAACGTATCTTCTAAAAAAAGGAAAGCCATCAAAAATAGAAGGTGAAGTGATCTTTGGAACCGGTGATCCGGCACTGACCGGACAGATTCTTGGAGCGATTGCAATTTTTTATGGTGTAATTCCCCAAAAACTTCAGATCGTACCGGATTTTGAAGAACAAAGATATGAAGGCTGGTTGAATGCAAAAGGAAAATTAAGACTGATCCATATCGTGATCGTGATATGCAGACTGGCGATCGATAAAAATTTCAGATATATTGTGAAACAATTATTTGCCAAGGAGGGTGCAGAAAATGAATAACAACAATAATACTTTTGAGAAAACCGTAGAATCGTTATTTAAAGGCATGGACAGCTTTATTACGACAAAAACCGTGGTTGGTGATGCGATCCATATCGGTGATACGATCATTCTGCCATTGGTAGATGTATCGTTTGGTGTAGGTGCCGGAGCATTTTCCGGAGAAAAGAGCAATCACGGCGGCGGCGGTATGGGTGGAAAGATCACTCCAAGTTCGATCTTAGTGATCCAGAACGGAACGACAAAGCTGGTCAATGTAAAAAATCAGGATGGACTTACCAAGGTTCTTGATATGGTTCCGGATCTGATCAATAAATTCACAGCCGGAAAAGAAGAAACTCCGGTGGCAGATGCCGTAGAAGAGGAATTGAAAAAAGAGGAAACAAAGAAAGAAAAATAGCATAAGATAAAGAAAAAGGGAGTGCAGCATGAGAAGAGAAACTTTGGGAGCCGCACTCTTTTTTTGCGGTCTTGGAATCCTTCTGACATTACTTTGTCCGGTAGAAGGGTGGTTCTGGCGTCTGGCTGCCAGTGCAGTTTTGATGCTGCTTGGATTAAAAGTCGGGGGATGCTGTTAA